>JAFLUL010000001.1 GCA_022508845.1 Oscillospiraceae bacterium
GAACCCAAGACCTCACGGATGTGAACCGTGCGCTCTAACCAGCTGAGCTATGCCTCCGTTTCAAGCGAAATTATAATACTATTTTTCCCGATAGTCAATACTTTTTTTGAAAACCTTGACAAAGGAATATGACTGTGATATAATTCTTTCTAATTTACGAAAGGAAAGTGTTATATGGAAACCGACCCGGACTCCGGTCCCGAGTTATATTTATATCAGCATATTTCGGCATAGCTTGCGCTAATATCGCGTCAGGCTGTGTTTTTTTGTGTTTAAAAACTGTTTTGGAGGGTTATCTTCTTTACTATGCTTAAAGATATTTTACTGCGGCTTTTGCTTCAGCTTATTCTTATAGCCTTAAATGCTGTTTTCGCGTCAGCGGAAATAGCCGTTATTTCAATGAACGATGCAAAGCTTGCCGCCCTTGCTTCTTCTGGCAACAAAAAAGCGGCGAGGCTTGCGAAAATAACTGCATCCCCCGCAAAATTTTTGGCAACCATTCAGGTTGCGATAACGCTGTCGGGCTTTCTCGGCTCGGCATTTGCGGCGGATTATTTTGCCGACCTGCTGACTCAGCGGCTGCTTGAAGCCGGAGCCACGGTTTCAAAGGGAACCCTTGATACCGTATTCGTTATTGCCATAACCTTGGTGTTGTCATATTTTACCCTCGTTTTCGGTGAGCTTGTTCCAAAGAGAATCGCAATGAAACGGGCGGAGAGCCTTTCGCTCGGCATGTCAGGTATGCTCAGCGTTATTTCAAAGATTTTTGCTCCGATAGTTTGGTTTTTAAGCGTGTCAACAAACGCTGTTCTTCGCTTATTCGGAATTGACCCCAATGAACAGGACGCCACCGTCACCGAAGAGGAAATAAGAATGATGATAGACGCCGGCAGCGAAAAGGGAACCATCGACGAGGACGAAAAAGAGCTGCTGCAAAACGTTTTTGAATTTGACGATTTAACGGCGGGCGAGATAGCGACCCACCGCACAGACGTTGCCATTTTATGGCTTGAGGAGCCGGATGAATGGAGCAATACCATAATTGAAAGCCGCCATACGATTTTCCCCGTTTGTGAGGAAACGGTTGATAATATCGTGGGCGTTGTTAATGCGAAGGACTATTTTGCAATGAAGAGCAAAACAGGCAAAGCTGATCTGAAAAAAATAATGCGCGCGCCGTATCTTGTTCCGGACAGCGTAAGAGCGGATGTGCTCTTTAATAATCTTAAGAAAAAGCGCGAGTCGTTTGCCGTTGTTCTTGATGAGCACGGCGGTATGGAGGGCGTTGTTACGATAACCGACATACTGGAGTGTATAGTAGGCGATTTTGACGAGGACACACTTGCCGAAAACAACGGTCAGCCCGATATTGTTAAAACGGAGGAAAACCTCTGGCAGATAAGCGGAGGAACGCCCGTGGACGATGTGTGCGAGGAACTTGAGGTAAGTATTTCCGATGAGGATTTTGATACCTTCGGCGGTTATGTTCTCAGTATTCTCGGAGCTATTCCGGCGGACGACACGCATTTTACCGTTGAGGACGATAATCTTATAATAAAGGTGACCTCCGTTAAGGAGCATCGCATTGAAATGACGCTTGTTCAAAAAAAGATACCGGAGGAAGCAGACGAGGAATAAGCTTTTTCCGCAGGAAAAACTATAGAGAGAGTGTAAAAAAACGCAGACCGATAAAAACAAAATAGCCGTTTTTGACCTTGAAATGCCATCGGCGCGGCGTGACGCCATTAGCGCGGTTGGGATAACGGTTATTGAAAACGGCGAGATAACCGACAACTACTATACTCTTGTTGACCCCGAATGTGAGTTTGACGACTACACGGTGGAGCTTACGGGTATTACCCCCGAGATGGTGCGGGAATACCCTAATTTCAGCGTACTCTGGGATGAAATCCGCCCGTATCTCGAAAACGCCGTTTTGGCGGCTCACGGCGCTCAGGGAGATCTTCATGTGCTCTCCCGTACCCTTAAGCGCTATGGCATATCGTGGCTTGAGAACGTAAATTTTATCTGCACCTTTGAGGCGGCAAAGAAATGCCTTCCCGATTTGCCGGGGTATTCTCTCAATAAAATAAGCGAATCGCTTGAAATTCCCCTTAGACACCATCTTGCCTCCTCCGATTCGTTTGCCGCCGCAATGATACTTATAAAGTGCGCCGAAAAAAATCCCGAAATACTGAGTGAGACAAAGCAGTACAGCATAAAATCCGCGTCTTCAGTAACAAAAGCGAAAAAAAAGAATAAGTCCTCTGCCCTGAGCATAGAAAAGGATCTCCGGAGTTTTGTTGTTAAAAAGTTTTCGGTTATGCAAAAAAAGGGACTGAGGGGAAAAACAAAATATGCCGTGCTCGGCGTTAAACCCGGAGTTCTGAAGAAATATTCCGCTAAAGTGATCTGCCGCCCTAACTCCTGCGAATTTACTCAGCATTTGCCCCACACCTTTTATGAGGAAAATCTTCTTCACGCTTATATTATAGATCGCTCCCGCGATTTTGATTTTTGCCTAAATGAAACCTCCGGTTTTCTTCCCTTTATTGACGACGACACCGTGTTTTTTGCGCTGAATCCAAAGGCCTTGGGGCAAAACAGAAAAACGCTATATATTAAGTGCGATGAATGGTTTCGCAGCGAAAATATGTATGAGCGCGCTTTTGCCGTTAAAATGTTTGCCCGCTGGTTTACCGAAAAGGAGAGCTTCAGCGAGGAGCTTTCTGAGAAGATAGCGGCTGTTAACGAAGACGGCGGAGCGGTGTTTTTGTGCGCGTCCGATTATTTTTTCAGACTTATGAAGTTCGGTTCAGACGAAGCAAGAGCCTTTACGCATAAGGCCGCCGAATATTCAAGAGCCGCCGAAAGAGGAATAGAATTTTTTTGCAGCGATGAAGCAAACGAACAGATTTCCGGAGGCTGAAAAAAGAGAATAAAAAAGTCCGTCTGCTTGACGGACGATTTTTTTTATTGTATAATAATTATCAGAAAAACTTAGCTGATTTTGAGGCAATTCTTATGAAAAAGATCCGGCGTATCGCTGCCGCGGTTTTAGCGGCTGCAATTATTATAAATTTCAGCTCCTGCGTCTTTGTTGAGAGCATAGGCGAAATAGATGGCGAAACCTCGGGAACGACCGAACCGTTTTCGATTCCATCTTCCGAAGAGCAAACTTCCTCCGAGCCTGGCAGCGCCTTTTCCGAAATATCTTCTTCTGAGGGGACAACTCTTGAAGGAGGGGCAGTTGTTATCGGAGTTACAAGCAAGGGCTATGAGATAATAGACATTGACGGGATTACCTATATAAACGGCATTCTCATTGTAAACAAGACCTATTCTGTTCCGCAGAGCTATGCCCCCGGCGATCTTACTCCCGAATGCAAAGAGGCGTTTAACAAGCTTGTTAAAGCCGCCGCGGCGGACGGACTGAATATATTCGTCCAGTCGGGGTATCGCTCCTATGAAACGCAGAGAGGCCTTTATAACCGCTATTGCGAGCGTGACGGCAAGGAAAGGGCGGACACTTATTCCGCGCGCCCGGGATATTCCGAGCATCAAACAGGTCTTGCCATTGACGTTAATTCTGTGAGCCGCTCCTTTGCCGGAACTCCCGAGGGAAAGTGGATAGCCGGAAATTCATATAAATACGGCTTTATAGTGCGCTACGGACAGGAAAAAGAGAGCCTGACCGGCTATTCCTATGAGCCGTGGCATATAAGATATGTCGGCGTTGCAATGGCTCAGGCAATTTACGACAGCGGACTTTGCCTGGAGGAATATTTGGGGATTTCTTCGGTGTATGCGTAATTCGGGACTTACAGAGTTTTAACGGTTTCATAAATAACGCCGAAGATCTCCCTCGCAAAATATGTTAAGAGCAGAATTTTTTGCGACGGCGCGCTTACGGCATAGGCTTTGCAGCCGAGGTCTTTTGCTATCATAGCGGCACGGCATTGGTGATACTCGTTTGTTATAAGAGTCAGCTCTTCGGGCAGGCTCTTTTCTTTTATTATCTCAAGCGAAAAGGCGAGGTTTTCGCGCGTTGATTCGGAGGAGTCCTCCATGATGAGCCTTTCGGGGGCTATGCCCATTTTTGTTAGCTCGTTAAACATACTCTGAGCTTCCGATATGGGCTCGTCCTCGCCCTGTCCGCCCGATAAAATGCAAACCGTGTCCGGATTGGACAAAAGATATTCATATGCGGCGTTTATGCGGGACCAAAGCATCCTGCTCGGCCCTGAATCGTATACCCTGCACCCGAGAACAACGGCGGTTGTTTTTGTTGTCTCCGGCGGAGCGTTGACCGCGCTTTTAATTATCTTCGCCCCCGATAATGCCGCCGCCGTTAAACAAACTAATATGAACGCAGAAAAAAGAATAACAACGGCTTTTCCCGAGGCTTTGCGGGTAAATCTTTTAATAAAGCCGCCCAGCTTTTCTGAAAAAAACAAACTGGCGAAAATCGCGCCGAAAAACAGCATTCCCGCGATATTTCCTATATTGAAGATGCCGTAAATGGGCAGAGGTATAAAAAATATCCCAAATCCCAGCCCGGAAATAACAAGTAAAAGTATTCTGAATATTTTTTTTGCCATAATAATTGCCATAACCTTTCCGACTGCAAATCATATTGAAAAAATCACGAAGAGCCCTTGCTGCAGCCTGACAGGGCGTGACGGTATTTTTGTTCATCCGAGAATGTGAACCTGTTCAAATTTTGAGGGACATACAATCAGCAGCGTGATTTTTCGCGCTGTTTTCCTATGAAGAAATTCTATCAAATTCAAAACGAAAAATCAATTTAAATCGGATTAAGAATTTTTTAAAAAATAATGTAGACAAGCTTTTTATAAAATGTTATACTTTTATTTTGAGGATATTATTTAAAACAGGAGAACGGATATGGGAAAATTGGGTTTTAATAACGATAAATACCTTGAATTGCAATCTAAAAACATTAAAGACCGCATAGCGAAATTCGGAGGCAAGCTCTATCTTGAGTTCGGAGGCAAGCTCTTTGACGACTATCACGCTTCTCGCGTTCTTCCGGGTTTTATGCCGGACAGCAAGGTGAGAATGCTCTCAGAGCTTAAGGACGATGCCGAGATAGTTATAGTTATCAGCGCGGACGATATCGAAAAGAACAAACGCCGCGGAGATCTCGGAATAACCTACGATGTTGACTGCCTGCGCCTTATTGACGCTTTCAGGGATTTCGGTCTGTTTGTGGGAAGCGTGTGTATAACTCATTTTGCGGAGCAGCACGCCGCAGTTATGTTCCAGAAAAGGCTTGAAAGCCTTGGCATGAAAGTGTACCGTCACTATATTATTCCCGAATATCCGAATAATCTTCCTCTGATAGTGAGCGATGAGGGCTACGGCAAAAACGATTTTATTGAAACCGAGCGTTCGCTTGTTGTTGTAACTGCTCCGGGCCCCGGCAGCGGAAAAATGGCTACCTGCCTTTCGCAGCTCTATCACGAGCATAAAAGAGGGAACCGCGCGGGATATGCCAAGTTTGAGACCTTCCCTATCTGGAATCTCCCCTTGAAGCATCCCGTAAACGTTGCCTATGAAGCCGCAACCGCCGATCTCAACGATGTTAATATGATAGACCCCTTCCACCTTGAAGCTTACGGAAAAACAACCGTAAACTATAACCGCGACGTTGAAATTTTTCCTGTTCTCAACGCTATGCTTACAGAAATCGCCGGTGAATCAGTCTATAAATCTCCAACTGATATGGGCGTTAATATGGCGGGGCTTTGCATCGTTGATGATGAGGCCGTTTCAGCCGCCGCAAAGGAAGAAATAATCCGCCGCTATTATGAGGCTGCCTGCCTTTCAAAGCTCGGTATGGGCGATGCCGCGGTTGTTTACAGAATAGAGCTGCTCATGAATCAGCTCGGCATTTCGGTTGAGGACAGAAAAACCGTTAAGGCGGCTCTCAGCAAGGCTGAGGAGACGGGCGAGCCTGCCTGCGCAATAGAGCTTTCGGACGGTAAGATAATAACCGGAAAAACCTCCGACCTGCTCGGTTCATCCTCCGCAATGCTCATAAACGTTCTTAAAAAGCTCGCGGGAATACCGGACGAAATCGAGCTTCTCTCCCGCGCTGTCATAGAGCCTATTCAGGAATTAAAGATAAAGAATATGGGCAACCGCAATCCGCGCCTCCATACCGATGAGGTTTTAATTGCCCTTTCCATATGCGCGGCAACAAATCCTGTTGCGAAAAAAGCGCTTGAGCAGCTCCCTAAGCTTAAGGGGCTTGAGGCGCATTCTTCGGTTATTCTTTCGTCAACCGACTCTCAGACATTTAAAAAGCTTGGGGTACATATGACAAACGAGCCTTCAAGCGAAACCAAAAAGCTGTATCATAAATAATTCGGAATGCGGAATGCAAAATTCGGAATAAAGTGAACCTGCAAAATACGGTTAAAAATCGCTTGCGATTTCCCCGAAATTCCGAATTTCTGATTCCTGCTTGCGAATTGGTAAGTATATACATAGGCGGGTTAGTTTTATGAAAAACGAAAAAACTAAAGGAAAAGCTTCCTCCGGTATCTCAAAGGCTTTGTTTATTTTCTGGCAATGGACTTGGGGACTGAGCGTAAATTTAATCGGACTGATAATTTATCTGCTCCTGTATACAAAGTGCCGTCACGAGCGTTTTGAAAACGCGTATATATCATATGTTCCGTGGAACAAGGGCGGTCTTTCGCTCGGGCTTTTCATATTTATGGCTGACAGCGGAAAAGAGCCGTGGACCTATAACACCCGTATCCACGAATACGGCCACACTATCCAGTGCCTTCTTTTGGGGCCGCTTTATTGGCTCGTTATTGCAATACCGTCCTCAGTATGGTGCAACTTTTTTGAGGGCTACCGCAAGAAAAACGATGTCTCCTACTACGCTCTTTACTGCGAGAGTTGGGCAAACAAATGGGGAGAAAGGTGGAGCAGGCTTAAACGCAAAGCCGCCGACGGCGCGAAAGGAAAAACTAATGGATAAGAGAATAAACGAATATCTTCAATCAAAAAAAGATGAATTCATCTCCGATTTGAGAAGGCTTGTTGAAATAAACAGCGTAAGAACCAACGAAAAAGAGGGTATGCCCTTCGGAGAGGGCGGGGCTGAGGCTCTTAAAGAGGCCGCTGCCATCCTCTGCGAACACAGCTACACACCGACAAATTTTGATAACTACGCGCTTGAGGCTGATTTCGGAAACGCTCCCGAAATGATGCTTCTCGCTCATTTGGACGTTGTTCCCGAGGGCGACGGCTGGACGAAGGATCCTTATAAGCTCACTCTTGAGGGCGATATAGCCTATGGCAGAGGAACAACCGATGATAAGGGAGCCGCAGTGGCCTGTCTTTATGCCCTTGACGCTCTGAGGGCAATTTACGGTAATCCGAAAACGGGCGTAAGGCTTGTTTTGGGCAGCGGCGAGGAAACGGGAAGCGAGGATATGGATCACTATTTCTCCAAACGCCCCGCACTAAAATACACCCTTTCCCCCGATGCCGATTATCCTTTAATAAACATTGAAAAAGGCAGGTTTGCCCCGTTTTTTAAGAGAACCGTTAAAAATGAGGGTTCCGTAAAACTTATAAGCTTTGATGGCGGAGACACTCAGAATATAGTTCCCTCAAAAGCAAGCGCGCTTGTTGAGGGCATTTCCGCGGCTGAAGTTAAGAGCATTGCCGAAAAAATCTCCGTTGAAACGAAGGCAGAGTTTATTTTGGAAGAAACCGCCTCGGGCGTTCTTATAAAGGCAAACGGAGTATCCGCTCACGCCGCTTCCCCCGAAAAGGGAAACAATGCTCAAACGGCTCTCATAAGGCTGCTTGCCGCAATGCCGCTTGAGGGCGAAACAAAGCAGGCGCTTTGCTCTCTTGACGAGGTTTTCCCCCACGGCGAAACAAACGGCGAAAACGCAAATCTTAAGCTCTGTGACAGCGTATCGGGCAGCCTTACTCTCAATTTCGGAGTGATGAGCTTTAACGGCAGCGAGTTTTTGTGCGGAACGGATTTGAGATGTCCGATATTAGCGGACAGTATGGACATAAAGGGTATTTTCGCCGAAAAGCTCTCCGAATGCGGTTTTACCTATGTAGGCTCCCCCGAATTCAGAAAGGCGCATTATGTTTCCGAAGACAGCGAGCTTGTTAAAACCTGCCTCAGGGTGTATGAGGAATTCACGGGAAATAAGGGAGAATGTCTTGCTATCGGCGGCGGCACCTACGTTCACGATATCGATGGCGGAATAGCCTTCGGAATTGAATTCCCCGGAAGGGATTACCGCATCCACGGTGCGGATGAATATGCAGATATTAACGAGCTGCTTTTAACCGCCGAAATGTATGCCGCGGTTATAAAAGAGCTCTGTTATTAAGGAAAAGATATGAAAGCGGAATTATTGGCTCCCGCCGGAACGCTCGAATGCGTTAAAACCGCCCTTTATTTCGGCGCGGATGCTGTTTATTGCGGCGGCCCTCTGCTGCAGCTCAGAGCTGAGAGCAGCGCTTTGAGCTTTGATGAGATTGAATTTGCTGCTTCTCTTTGCCATAAAATGGGCAAAAAGCTCTATATTACGGTGAACTGCTTTGCCGAAAACGGCGAAATACCGCAGCTTAAGGACTATGCTTCGCGTCTTAAGGAAATAGGCGCGGATGCGCTCATAGTTTCCGATTTGGGGGCTATTGCCGAGCTGAGGGAAAAATGTCCCGAAATGGATATTCACGTCAGCACACAGGCAAACACTATGAACTATCGCACGGTAAATTTTTACCGCGATATGGGAGTTAAAAGAGTTGTTTTGGGGCGTGAGATGACCCTTAAACAAATAGAGGAGCTTAAAGGGCTTATCCACAGCGATATTGAGATAGAGGCGTTTGTTCACGGAGCTATGTGTATGGCGTATTCGGGCAGATGTCTTTTAAGCTCGTTTTTAACAAACCGCAGCGGCAACAGAGGCGAATGCTCTCAGCCATGCAGATGGAATTATTATCTGGTTGAAGAAAAGCGGGGGAATATGCATATCCCTGTTATTGAGGACGCCGGCGCAACGGCAATTCTCAGCTCAGCCGATCTCAAATGCATAGGCTTTCTCGACAGGCTCGAAAATGCCGGAGTTTGCTCCTTTAAGATAGAGGGCCGAATGAAATCTCCCTATTATGTTGCAACCGTTATAAACGCCTACCGCCAGTTTATGGACGGCAGAGCCGGGCTTAAAGTTTGCGAGGAGGAGCTGAACTGCGCAAGCCATCGCCCATATTCCTCGGGATTTTATTTCGGGGATGTAAAAAATGACCCGAATAACGACGGACTTTACAGGCGCACCTGCGATTTTATAGGAATAGTTTGCGGAAAAACCGAAAAAGACGAATATATAATTGAAATGCGAAATAGATTTTCGGTGGGAGATGTTCTCGAAGTCCTATCGCCAAACAGCCTCGGAAGGTCGTTTAAGGTTGAATCGATAAGGGGAGAAAACGGCGAAAGCAAAAACGCGGCGGTGCTTGTTCAGGAAAAAATTGCTGTAAATTGCCCTTTTGAGCTTGAATCCGGAGATATACTCAGAAAAAGAATAGTATAATTGTTTATTGCTTATTGACAAAATTCGAGTTGTTTAGTATAATATTTTTAGCTTTTTGCATTATCAGCAAGAATCAATCCTTCAGGAGGAGTTTTTATGTTCGTTATTTATTTTCTTTATCAGGGGATAATCATTCCCGTAATTATCGCCGCTCTCTGCGGTGCCGCCGCTGCAACAGTTTTCTTTGTTGTCAAAAATAAGAAAAACGGCAGCGATAAGCTTTCAAAGAAGCAGACCTTAGTTCAGGGAATCCGCAATAATGTCGATGATTTCTCAGGAATGTTTGAATCGGTTAACAGCGTTGCCGAGGGTAAAAACAAAAAGCAGACCGCTGTTTTCGCCGCGTGGAACGAAAAGGTTCAGGCAAGCGAAGAGGATAACGGCTATAAAGCTCTTTTCCAGAAGCAATTCGGTTCATATGAGAGCTGGGGCAAGGGCAAAAAGAAGCTCAAGGTTAAAAAGGCAAATAAAATATATAAGAAAAAGGCCAAAAAGCTGCTTAAGCTCTTCAAAAAGGCGGGTATCATCCGCGCTGAGGATATTTATGAGATCGGCAGCGAAACAACAGCCGAAAAATATAACTATATCGGCGCCGAGTCAATAGAGGCCGATGCAAACTATGACGTTCTCGCACCCTACTGGAGCTGCGGCGATAAAATCGTTGATAAAGGCGTTATAAGATAAATCCATACTTATAAAATCATATCCGTATCGTTTTTTCGCGGTACGGATTTTTTGTTTTTTTGCGACCAAAAAAACTTGACCGTGCAGATTTAGAATGGTATAATTAGTTGATATATGTTATAAGAGGGTGAATATATGCCGTCTGATATAATGAAAAAAGTTGTTGAGGCAGAAAAGGGTTGCGATGAAAAAAAAGCCAAGGCCCGTGATGAGGCAAACGCCATCATAGCCGAAGCGGAAAAAAAGGCAGTTTCTATGATAAAAGAGGCTGAGGCATTCGCAAGAGCAAAATCAAAAATGATAATTGATAAAGCGCAAAGCGGCGCTCAGGAGAAAATCAGCGGAGGCAGCAGCGAAACTCTTTCCGAAATAGCTTCGCTTAAGGCTGCCGCAGGCGAAAAACAAGCTGATGCTTCCCGTCAGATAGCGCTCTATCTGCTGCAGCTGTCATAGGGGAGGTGAGCTGATTTGGCAAAGCTTAAGGTTATGGCTTTAGAGCTTATTGCCCCGATATCGCAAAAGGAAGAAATTTTAGAGTATCTGCAAGCAAAGGGAAAAGTTGAGATTTCCTTTCTTTCTGAAAACGGCGAAAAGGCAGAGTCTTATGCCGATAATAAGGCCGAAATATCTCAGAATGCTTCGGTTATAAGAAACGCGCTCGGCATTTTATCAGCCCGTGTTCCGGTTAAAAAACCGTTAACGGCAATGCTGGAGCCGAGAAAAGAGCTTAAAAAGAGCGAATATAAAAAGAAAGCCTCGGAGCTTTCAAAAACGCTTGAAGCCGCCGAAAAAATCATATCGCTCGAAAACGAGGCGGCGGATATAGCCGCCGATGAAATAAGGCTCAGGGCGTATGCGGATATGCTTTCCCCTTGGGAAAATGCGGAAATGCCGCAAAAAACGCTGAAATATATAACCGTTTTCTGCGGAAGTATCCGAAGAGAGCTTACCCGAGCCGAAATCATTTCCTATCTCGCCGAGGCACTCCCCGATAGAGAATGCGCAGAAATAGAGCTGCTCTCCCAAAGCTCAGAGCACACCGCATTTGCGGTTTACTGCTTTGAAAATGACAGCGCGGAAATTGAACAGGTATTGAGAGAATTCGGATTTGTTCCCGCGCCTCATCTTGACGGGGTCACGCCTGCGCAAAAGCTCAAAGAAACGCAGGATAAAATTTTGAGCGGGCAGAAAAGACTCGAAATAATAAACGATGAAATAACGGCCCTTTCTTCAGAGAGAGAAAATCTCGAATTTGCGCTTGACGAGCTGAGCATTCGATCCGATAGATTTTCAGCCTTTGAAAAGCTGGGAGAAACCGAGCGGGTTTTTGTTCTCAGCGGCTATTGCGCCGAAAGGGATGTGAGTCGACTTAAAAAGCATATTGAGGATAATTTTGACGCGGCGTTTGAAGCATATGAGCCTGCCGAGGACGATAACGTTCCCGTTATTCTCTCAAATAATTCGTTTGCAGCTCCGCTTCAAAATATAACGGGAATGTATTCCATGCCCGGCAAGGACGATATCGACCCAACGGGATTTATGGCGTTTTTCTATTATTTCTTCTTCGGCATGATGCTTTCCGACGCAGGCTACGGTCTTTTGATAGCGTTGGCAACAGGCGGAGTTCTTCTCTTCAAGAAAAATATGGAAGAGAAAATGAGAAATAGCGTAAAGATGTATTTCTTCTGCGGAATTTCAACCGTGTTTTGGGGCGCGATGTACGGAAGCTGGTTCGGCGATGTTGGCCACGTTATAATGCGCGAGTTCTTCGGCAAGGATATAAACCCTCTGCCGCCGATCTGGACAGACGCGGTGTCGGACACTATGAACGTGCTTATAATGTGCTTCATTTTGGGACTTGCTCATCTTTTCTGGGGCGTTCTTATGAAGGGATACACAGACATAAAGCATGGGCAAAAGCTTGACGCTGTTTTCGATACCGTTCCAACCATTTTAACGGTTATAGGCATTGCGCCGATATTCTTCGGGCTGTTTGTTCAGTCGTCCATCCCAGAGGACTATACTCCTCTCGGAACATTCTTTTTCAACGTTTTCACTGCGGTACACACAAATCTCAAAAGTGTTTCCGTATACATTCTGATAGCGGGTCTTTTGCTTGTTATAGCAACTGCCGGGCGGCATTCTGCAAGCGTCGGCGGAAAAATAGGCGGAGGTTTTTATGCCGTTTATAACCTGTTCAGCGGCTATCTCGGAGACGTTCTCTCATACGCGCGTCTGCTTGCGCTCGGTATGGCAACCGGAGTTATAGCTCAGGTTATGAATATGCTCGGAACTCTGCCGTCAAACACGGTGTTAAAGGCGGTTATGTTCGTTCCCGTATTTTTGGTGGGACACGCCGCAAACCTTGCAATAAACCTTATCGGCGCATATGTACACACTAACCGCTTGCAGTATGTTGAATTCTTTTCCAAGTTCTATGAGGGCGGAGGCAGAGCCTTTGATCCCTTTGAAGCAAAAACAAAGTTTTACAGATTTAAGGAGGAACTGTAATTATGGAATTAGGTGTTTTCTTTATTATTTTAGGTGCTGTTCTTGCCGCCGGACTTCCCGGTATGGGCTCCGCAAGGGGAACTTCTCTTGTTGGTCAGGCTGCTGCCGGCGTTGTTTCCGAGGATCCCTCAAAGTTCGGTAAGGTTCTCATTTTGCAGGTGCTCCCCGCAACGCAGGGACTTTACGGACTTCTTATTGCCATCCTTACATTGAGCTTTACCCATATTATGGGCGGCGGCGAAAGCGTTAGCTTTACCTGGCAGCAGGGTCTTGCGTTTTTGGCGGCTGATCTTCCTATGGCGGTTGTCGGCTATTTTTCAGCCCTTCATCAGGCAAAGGCCGCCGCTGCGGGCGTTGGCATAGTTGCCAAAAAGCCGGATGAGAGCGGTAAGGCAATAACCTTCGCCGCGCTGGTTGAAACCTACGCAATTCTCGCTCTGCTTGTAAGCGTTCTTGCTCTCAACGGTCTGAGCGGCACATTCGGTATATAAGTCTATGTCCGGAGTTGAAAAAATCATCGCCCGGTTAAATGAAGAAACCGAGGCGCAGTGCAGAGATATAATAGCCCTCGCCGAGGAAAAGGCGGCTCAGATTATCGGCCGCGCTCAGGCTCAGGGCAATGAGATGATAAGAAAGGCAGAGGATGAGGCTAAAAGAAAGGCGGCGCAGATAGATGCGACCGCCAATTCGACTGTTGTTTCAAACAACCGCAACAGTATTCTTGCTGCAAAGGTTGAGCTTATAAACAGCGTTCTTTCGGCTGCCGAAAAAAGTCTTCACGATTTAAGCATTGAAGCATATTTCAGCACCCTTGCCGGACTTGCCAAAAAAAATAAGCAGGAGGGGACCGGCGAAATGCTCTTATGCGAGCGCGACCTCAGAAGAATGCCCTCCGATTTTATTGATAAGCTCGGCTTCGGCTTTACCGTAAGCCCTGTTCCCGCCGATATAGACGACGGATTTATACTTAAATACGGCGAGATAGAAATAAACTGCACGTTTGCCGCTCTTTTCAGAGCAAGCTCGCAGGAGCTTCAGGCAAGGGCAAATGAGCTTTTGTTCTCATAACGGCGAAAGGACGGACTTTATGAAAGACACCGAATATGCCTATGCCGTTGCGAGAATAAGGGCAAATGAAACGAAACTTATTTCCGGGTCGGAGCTGAGCGCGGTTATTTCCGCCGCAGGGTATAACGAATGCGTTCGCAGGCTCAAGGAAAAGGGCTATGAGATAGAAGGCTCTGATTATCTGAGCGCGCTCGAAAAAAAGCTCAGTAACACCTGGGAGCTTATAGAGAGCGTTCTGCCCGACAGGTCGCAGTTTAACAGCGTTCTTATTAAAAACGATTTTCATAATCTGAAGGTCGCACTGAAGGCTCTCGTTTCGGATAAGAGCGCCGACGGACTGTTTGCTTCTCCGTCCGTTTATTCTCCCGCTGAAATAAAAAAATACGTATTCTCCCGCGAAAACGAGTGTCTCCCCGAGGAGCTTCGTCATGCCGATCGCAGCGCCTACAGGATTTTAACAAAAACGGGATTTGCGGCTCTTTCGGACGCCGTTATAGACCGCGCAAGCCTTGAATGTTCGCTCGCTTTCGCAAAAAAAGCGGATAATGAGATAATGCTTAAATTTGCCGAGGCTAAAGCTGCGCTCACCGATATAAAGGTGCTCTATCGCTGCGTTTTAACGGGCAAGGCGAAGAGCTTTATGGAGAGAGCAGTGTGCGAATGCTCCTCTTTTTCAAAAAAAGATATAATTGAGGCCGCCGATGGCGGAAAGGAAGCTCTTTTTGAGTTTTTATCCCACACCCCCTTCAGCGGTGCTGCCGACGCCCTTAAGGAGAGCGCGTCCGAATTTGAAAAATATGTCGACGATATTTTAACGGATATTCTCTCGGTAGGAAAGAGCGAGGCGTTTGGCATAAGCGCGCTTCTCGGATATTATTTTGCGGTAAACACCGAGATTATGAATTTAAGAATAATTCTGTCGGGCAAGTTAAACGGTCTGCCTGACGGTGAAATAAGAGAGAGGATGAGAAAGCTGTATGTATAAGCTCGGCGTTATAGGCGATAAAGACAGTATATACGGCTTTTCGTCTGTTGGACTTAGCGTGTTCTTCGCGGATACTCCCGCCGAGGGCACGAGGATATTAAGAGAGATAGCCGACGATTTCGCGGTTATATTTATAACCGAAAAGCTCGCTTCCTCAATGGAAACGGAGCTGCAGAGATATGCTTCCAGGCCGTGTCCTGCCGTGATACCCATTCCGGGCGTTGCGGGAAACACCGGCTTGGGACTGAAAAACGTGAGCTCGTTTGTTGAAAAGGCTGTCGGTTCCGATATATTGCCCGATTAAGAGAGGTTGATGAATTTTGAGTATAGGAAAAATCGTTAAAGTGGCGGGCCCTCTTGTTATAGCCGAGGGTATGAGAGACGCCAATATGTTTGACGTTGTAAGGGTGTCCGAAAAACGCCTTATAGGAGAAATAATCGAAATGCACGGCGACAGAGCCTCGGTTCAGGTCTATGAGGAGACCTCGGGGCTTGGCACCGGCGAGAGAGTTGAATCCACCGGTATGCCCCTGAGCGTGGAGCTTGGTCCCGGACTGATAAAGGGAATTTTTGACGGTATTCAGCGTCCGCTTGAAAAAATAATGGAAAAGGCGGGCAACAATCTCACCAGAGGAATTGAAGTTCCCTCGCTTGACAGAGAAGCAAAATGGCATTTCTATCCAACTGCCAAACCCGGCGCAAAGCTTACGGGCGGCGATGAGGTTGGATATGTTAACGAGACCGACGTTGTTAAGCATATAATTATGGTTCCCCCATCAGTTAATGGCGTTCTTGCCGAAATAAATGAGGGGGATTATACCGTTACGGATGAGATAGGCTTTATTCAGAGCGAAAACGGCAAAAAAATTCCGCTCACCCTTATGCAGACCTGGCCTGTTCGCCGCGGCAGACCCTATAAAACAAAGCTCTCTCCCGATATGCCGCTTGTTACGGGACAAAGAGTTGTCGACGCTCTCTTCCCAATAGCAAAGGGCGGTGTTGCGGCAATTCCGGGGCCGTTCGGCAGCGGAAAAACGGTAACGCAGCATCAGCTCGCAAAATGGGCTGAGGCGGATATAGTTGTTTATATCGGCTGCGGAGAACGCGGCAACGAAATGACGGATGTTTTAAACGAATTTCCCGAACTTATCGACCCCCACACCGGAAAATCGCTTATGGAGAGAACGGTTTTAATTGCCAACACCTCCGATATGCCTGTTGCTGCTCGGGAAGCTTCTATATATACAGGCATAACCATAGCTGAATATTTCAGAGATATGGGTTATAGCGTTGCGCTGATGGCAGATTCAACCTCCCGCTGGGCGGAGGCGCTCAGAGAAATGTCGGGCCGACTTGAAGAGATGCCCGGAGAAGAGGGCTATCCAGCATACCTCGGCTCGCGTCTTGCTCAGTTTTATGAGCGCGCAGGTAGAGTTAAGGTTCTCGGAACCGGAGAAAAAGAGGCCTCCCTTTCGGTTATAGGCGCGGTATCGCCTCCCGGAGGAGATATTTCGGAGCCTGTTTCTCAGGCAACCCTTCGCATTGTAAAGGTTTTCTGGGGGCTTGATTCCTCGCTTGCGTATAAACGTCATTTCCCGGCCATTAACTGGCTGACTTCATATTCCCTTTATGCCGACAGCCTTGGCAAGTGGTTTAACGAAAACGTTGCATCCGGTTGGACTGAAAGCAGAAGCCGCCTTATGGCGCTGCTCTCGGAGGAAGCAAGCCTTGAAGAGATAGTTAAGCTCGTTGGTATGGACGCTCTTTCTCCCTCTGACCGCCTTAAAATGGAGGCAGCAAGAAGCATAAGAGAGGATTTCCTCCATCAGCTCGCCTTCCACGAGGTTGATACCTATTCATCGCTTAAAAAGCAGTATCTTATGATGCAGCTTGTTTTAATGTATTACGACAGATGTTTTGACGCGCTGAACATCGGTGCGGATATAGAAAAGCTCGCTTCTCTTCCCTCAAGGGAGGATATAGGCCGCTTTAAGTATGTACCCGAAACGGATATTGACGCCGAATATAAGAGAGTTTCCGCTCTGCTTTACGAGCAGATAGAGGAAGTTGCCTCTCAGAAGGAGGAATTCTGATGCCTAAGGAATACAGAACTTTGCAGGAGGTCGCCGGTCCTCTTATGCTCGTTAGAGATGTTGAGGGCGTTAAATATGAGGAGCTGGGCGAAATTGAGCTTGCAAACGGCGAAACAAGGCGCTGCAGGGTGCTTGAGATAGACGGAACTAACGCTTTGGTTCAGCTCTTTGAAAACTCCCAGGGAATAAACCTCTCCAGCAGCAAGGTGAGATTTTTGGGACGGCAGATGGAGCTTGGCGTTTCGCCCGATATGCTCGGAAGAGTTTTTGACGGTCTCGGCAGACCCATAGACGGCGGCCCAGAGCTCATTCCTGAAAAGCGAATGGACGTAAACGGAACTCCTATGAACCCCGCCGCAAGAAGCTATCCGCAGGAATTCATTCAAACCGGCGTTTCGGCGATAGACGGACTGAACACCCTTGTAAGAGGGCAGAAGCTTCCCATTTTCTCCGCCTCCGGTTTGCCTCACGCTCAGCTTGCCGCTCAGATAGCGCGCCAGGCAAAGGTAAGAGGAACAACTGAACCCTTCGCCGTTGTTTTTGCCGCAATGGGAATAACATTTGAGGAATCAAACTTCTTTGTTGAATCCTTTAAAGAGACGGGAGCTCTCGAGCGTACCGTAATGTTTACCAATCTTGCAAACGACCCCGCCGTTGAGCGTATCGCCACCCCCAAAATGGCTCTCACCGCAGCCGAGTATCTCGCGTTTGACCTCGGAATGCATGTGCTTGTTATTTTAACGGACATAACGAACTATGCGGACGCTCTCCGCGAAATCTCTGCCGCACGAAAAGAGGTTCCCGGCAGACGCGGCTACCCCGGATATATGTATACCGACCTCGCTTCAATCTATGAGCGCGCAGGCCGCCAAAAGGGGAAATCCGGCAGTATAACGATGATACCCATTCTCTCAATGCCCGAGGATGATAAAACTCACCCCATCCCCGACCTTACCGGCTATATAACCGAAGGACAGATAATTCTTTCTCGTGAGCTGCACCGCCGCTCGGTAACTCCTCCCGTGGACGTTCTTCCGTCATTATCCCGTCTTAAGGATAAGGGTATCGGCGAGGGCAAAACCAGAGAGGACCATTCAAACACAATGAACCAGCTTTTCTCTGCCTACGCCAGAGGAAAGGACGCAAAGGAGCTGATGGTTATTCTCGGCGAAGCCGCTCTAACGGATACAGATAAGCTCTATGCCAAATTTGCCGACGCCTTTGAGCAGGAATATGTTTCTCAGGGCAGCTATACCGACCGCAGCATTGAAGAAACCCTCGATATTGGCTGGCGCCTTCTCAAGATCCTCCCCAGAAGCGAACTCAAACGTATCTCAAATAAACTTCTTGAAAAATACTACGACAAAGCTTAATTCGTAATTCGTAATTCGTAATTCGGAATTATATGATGGATATAAAAGAAAATATTATCGTTGAAAAAAGCAAAACTTTTGCGCTGCGAATAATAAAAATGTATCAGTATTTGCGGAGAGAAAAACGCGAATATGTATTATCCGCACAGGTTCTCAGAAGCGCTACAATCATTGGAGCAAATGTCAGGGAAGCTATGCGAGGACAAAGCAAACCGGATTTTTACTCAAAGTTAAATATTGCTTTAATAGAGGCAAGCGAGACAGAATATTAAATAGAACTTTTATATGCCGGAGGTTATATTTGCCAAAAGCACTATGAAAGCATCTGCGCAGATTGTCAGGAAATAATTAAGATTTTTGTTGCAATCACGAAAACTCAAAAATGATTCCGAATCCCGAATTTCGAATTCCGAATTTTCCCGAAGGGTGACATTATTATGCCAATTCTTAACGTAAATCCAACCCGAATGGAGCTTACAAACTTAAAGCGCAAGCTCGCCACTGCTCGCCGCGGACACAAGCTCCTGAAGGATAAACGCGATGAGCTTATGCGCCGCTTTATGGAAATGGTGCGCGAAAATAAGGAGCTCCGCAAAAAGGTTGAAAATAATATCGCTCAGGCAAACGCCCATATGGCGGTTGCCCGCTCCGTTATGGGCGATGCCGCCTTAGAAGCGGCTCTTATGATACCTATGCAGGAGATGAATGTTGAGGTCAGCGAAAAAAACGTTATGAGCGTTATTATTCCTCAGTTCACCGGGGCACTGAGAACCGCCGACGAATCGGATATTTATCCCTATGGTTTTGCGTTTACCTCCTCTGAGCTTGACGGCGCGGTAAAGTATATCTCCGATATTCTCCCTGAGCTGATAAAACTTGCCGAGATCGAAAAGTCATGTCAGCTTATGGCTGCCGAAATTGAAAAAACGCGCCGCAGAGTGAACGCCCTTGAGCATGTTATGATCCCTCAGTATGAGGAAACTATCCGTTATATAACAATGAAGCTTGATGAAAATGAGCGAGGAAACACCACCCGCATTATGAAGGTCAAGGATATGATGCTCAAACAAGCTCACGGATATTAAATCAGATTTTTTCAAAAAGTCAAACCGCCGCTCTGCCGAGCGGCGGTTGTTGTTTTATTTAATAGGAAACTTCTCGTTTCCTATTAAATAAAAAGATTTTAACGCCCGCCGAAATTTGCCCTGCGGGCAACGGCGATGGCGTAATCGAAAGCGGACACGCCACAGGCGTGCGGCGCAGCCGCTTTCTTAATTCAGATCGTAACTGTAATACTGCAAAACAATTGTTTGTATTGCCCATTTTTGCATATCTTCTGCTTTCATCGGTTTGATTCAGCAGATAGTCTATGCTTGTGTTATAATAATCAGCCAATTTTATCAATACGGCAGTCGGAATATCATTTTCTCACGTCTCAATTTTGAATATCCGGTTTGAGGCATATTGCGCTTTTAGTATAGATTAACCTGTTTCAGGACATTGACTTTTAACCTGTTTCAGGTTAATAAAAAAAATTAAAAAAAGGGGTTATAAGATGAAATCAAAAAAAGCCTGTCAGTAATTTTGTGCCTTTTATTGCTCATACCCAATTTATACGTTGGTGTTCAATCTGTTTGTCTTCCTGTCGGAAAAATTGATGCGGCTGTCGGTTCTGCAAATCCTGAGGTTATCTCAACTGATCCGCATATAACTTTAGTTCCTGAAATAACGGAAGATGGATATCTTGAAGTGAGGGTGTATGCTGTTAACTGCGTCGGATTAGAGGCTATTTACTTTACGGTTACATATGATCCCGATTGCTTAGAGTTTCTCAAATACTTATTAGGTAAAGATGCTGTACAGATAGATTATATACGGAACAACTCTTTATGGTTGGAATGTAACCCCGAAACTGCCGGAGTTATTAAAACCGGTTTTTATTTTTTGCTCTGAGTAAATAAATTATGAAATACGCGGGTTTAAAAATACATAATCGTTGACCTTGCGCAGGTTTAGATAAAAAACACCCGCCGATTTTGCGTAAAACGGCGGGTGACTTTCAGCTATTGCTGTTACTGAAACTTTGTTTTTATCTCTTCCCAAAGCTCCTCCATATCCTTTATGAGCTTATTAACTCTTGTTGACATTCCGGGATATGCGCGGAAGAGTCTTTTTGAAGTATGGCTTTGATCCTTGTTTTTTTCTCTGCTGCTAATTTCGTTAAACTGCGTTCGCGCGCTCTTTATCTGAGCGGATATCTCCGTTCGCCATTCCTCAAAGCGTTCGGGTGTTGAGGCGATGTTTTCAAAAAATTCGTCATATTTTGAGAGAGCCTCGCCCTTTAAGCTGTCGGCAGCAGCCTTAACATATCCGCCTGCCATAGAAACGCTGGTTTTCAGCTCGCTTAATTTGTTCATAAGCTTTTGAATGTCCATAACGTCTCTAACCGTAAATGCAAGGTCAACTATAAACACGGCGAATATCACCGCAAGCATTATGTATCTTATATTTTGCGGAACAAAACTCAGGAGATAATCGTAGACAGGTGCAACGAAGTAAACATAAATAAGCGAGAAAACCGCCCAGTAGATCGTGTGCTTGAGGCAAATTCTGCCGTTTAAGTTCAGAAATTCGTGTGAATAATCCCACCAGCGGGCGTGAAACAGCTTTTCCATCAACACGCTTGTTAAATATTCAACTATATCGGCAAAAAGCATTCCCAGCAGCAAAACAGCCCACCAGTAATTTTTAAATGGAGTCAGCAGCACGTCAAAAACAAGCGCGCCGGTGCCGTAAATAGGACACATCGGTCCGAAAAGAAATCCCGAATTGATGATTTTTTTTTCTTTTGTTGTTTTTCTCGCGCGGTAGGTTTCTCCAAGCGAGCGGTAGGTTGATTCAACCGTCCATCCAAGCATACTGTATAAAAAGAACATCAGAACGTAGTTCAGAATTTTAACGAACATTATTTTGTCCTCCGAGGCGCTTCTTTGCCTCTTCAAAGCGTTTTTTGAAAAATTCGCGGTCAGCTATGAGCATTTCGTTTGTTGCGCAGTATTTATCGCAGAGAGTAACCACCCACCCTTCCTTATATTTCGGGGGAATGATAGTTAACGGCCACATATGCCTGAGAATAATATTCTCTTCCTTTGGGGTTATATCCATATTGAGAACCCTTGCGTTGTTCAGCGCAAAGCGCGGGTGCTTGAAGCCGTGGGGGCGGTGCCATAGTTCTTTGTCGTGCCAGTCGTAGTAAACAAGGTCGTGCAAAAGCGCTCCGCGGACTGCGGCTCTAACGTCCATTCTGCTTTTTTTTGCCCAGCAATAGGTGGTGTAAGTTACGCTCGTTATGTGGTCAAGCCTGTTTATATCGCTGTGCTGTCGGTAAATTTTTTGCCCCTGAACCTCGTCGGTATAATAGAGATCGCGTATAATATCAAAAAATTCCTTGTCGCGCTCTTCATTAAGACAGTAGGAGCGGACGTAATTATCATAGAGCTTTCCCAAAACAAAAACCGCCTTTTAGCATATTTAGTATTATTCTATCATATGCGGGATATATTTTCAACAAATAATTTCTTAAGATTTCGTTTACAAAAATAACAAAAAAATTCGATAGACATTTTGATTTGATTTATGTATAATATGGTTAAATTCGCAAAAATTTGAAAGAAAGGGCGTTTTTATGAAAACAACAAAAAAATTTTTATCGCTGCTTCTTGCGGTTTTGCTCATATCGACATGTTTTGCTCCTGCGGCGGTTTTTGCCGATTCTGGCAACATGGACACCTGTGATCACAACTGGGTGTTTACCGTAACTCAGCTTGCCGACGGATGCATTTCCGGCAGAGGATATTATGAATGTTCAGTTTGTTCGTTAAGAGAATATGCGGAGATTCCCGGCTCAGAGCATAATTGGGAATGGGTAATAGATGATTATGCAACTCCGTTTCAGACGGGCAGAAAGCATCAGGTCTGCACCTACTGCGGTGCGGTTCAGAATATTAACACCAAAGTTCCCCTTGATAAAAGCTCCGGCGGCTTCGGCGACGCGATCGCGAGATTCTTTACAGGCATTATCGCTATGTTTAAGAACGTATTTGAGCAGGTCGCGGACAACTTTTCCCGCCTATTTAAAAAATAATTCTTTGATGGAGGAATAGATATGCGCAAAATTAAAATTTTAATTTCACTTGTTTTGTCTGTTTTAATGCTGACGTTCTGTCTTGCTCCGGCAATGGCTTATGATGTTCTTCCTGAGGACTGCGTTCACGGCAGCTATGAATGGGTCACTGAAACTCCTGCCGACTGCACTCAAAACGGCTATATGTATCTAGAATGCACCCTTTGCGGTCAGATAGTTTCCGGAACAGAGGGAACAGTTATCCCCGCCACTGGACACAAATGGAATGCGGATGAAGGATCAAACGAAAATGCCTGCCTTGCCAGTTATACCTGCGAAGTCTGCGGCGAAACCAAAACCGTAAGACTTCAAAACGGTGAACATTCGTGGGATGACGGCACTGTTATGCTTGAACCGAATTGCGCTTCTAAGGGCTATAAGGTTTTCTTGTGCACGGTTGAGGGCTGCGGCGCTCAGAAATCCGAGGCTATTCCCGAAACACGCAATCATATCGACACCGATTCTAACGGCCTTTGCGATAGGTGCGGCGTTTCAATGCCCCGCGAAGAAAGCTCCGGCATATCCTTGGAGGAAATTTTCCGCAGCTTTGTTGACTTTTTCACCAATCTTTTTAACCGCATCAAGGCTCTGTTTTCATAATCTGAGATTATATTTCACCGGCTTCCGAGCGAGGCCGGTATTTTTGTAAGAAAAGCGGTGGAATAAATTGAAAAATATTTCAGTTATGATAAAGCCTGCTTCTTCGCTGTGTAATATGAAATGCGATTATTGCTTTTATAACGATATAAGCGATATCAGAAGCACTCGCTCTTTTGGGATTATGAGCAGAGAAACGGCAGAAAAAATTATAAAAAACATATTTTGCTGCACCGAAAATGGAGATAGGATCACCTTTATTTTTCAGGGAGGCGAGCCAACACTCGCAGGACTTGATTTTTTCAGATTTTTTGCTGAAAAGGCTGAGGAATACCGCGAAAGCGGAGTTCATATGAGCTTTTGTTTGCAAACAAACGGCTGTATGATAGATGAAAAATGGTGTTACTTTTTAAAGGAACATAATTTTTTGGTTGGACTGTCTCTTGATTGCGATCCCGATATCCATAATTTATACCGGCGGGATTTTTCCGGGAAGGGAACCTTTTCGCGCGTAACGGAAGCAAAAAAGCTGTTTGAGCGCTTTAAGGTTGAATTTAATATTTTATCCGTTCTATCAAACCCCTTGGCGCGGCATCCGGGGGCGGTATGGAATTTTATCCTTTCGGGTAATATTAAATATGTCCAGTTTATTCCCTGCCTTGCACCGCTTTGCGGCGGAAAAAGCGGCTTTGCCCTCTCTTCGGAACGTTATGCCTCATTTTACAGCGCCCTTTTTAAGCTTTGGCTGGAGGAATATAAAAAAGATAATTATATCAGCGTAAAGCTTTTTGACGATATAATAAATCTGCTGGCTTTTTCGCGCTCCGGCGCGTGCGGACTAACGGGAAACTGCTCCTCTCAGATAGTTGTTGAGGCGGACGGCAGCGTTTATCCCTGCGATTTTTACGCTCTCGATCGATATCAAACAGGCAATCTTTCAGAAGAAACCCTAAGCAAGGTTTATTATTCAAAAACGGCACAGGACTTTTTAAACAGAGAAAATGTTTTGCCCTCTCTTTGCAAAGAGTGCCGCTATAAAGCTATATGCGGCGGAGGCTGCGAGCGTATGAGAAGTCAGATATTCTGCTCCGAGGGCGATAAGAATTGCGGGCAGAAACTTTTTTTGGACAAATGCATAGAACCTATGCTTGATATAGCGCAGCGTATGAGACGTATTTAAAAAATCGCAGAAAAACAAAAAAATGTCTTGACAGCCTGCTTTTTCGGTGTTAAAATGTGTTCTACAACCAAATATAAAGGCTGTGACGAAGACGAAAAGAGCAATATTCAGCTTGCAGAGAGCCGGGGAAGGTGTGATCCCGGCAGCCGATAGCTTATTTTCCATCCCTTCCGAGCCGAAAGAGTGAAAAATCATTTTGAGTAGTTCTTTCCGTTATTGCTGCGTTAATGCATAAGGCTTGTCAGAGTCTGAGTGGCGCCCCGAAAGGCGCAATTTGAGTGGTACCGCGGGTTTAGTTTATAGGCTCGTCTCAAAGAAATCATCTTTGGGGCGGCTTTTTTTTGTACCGCTCCGCGAAAGGAGAAAAAACTATGGAAACAAAATCAATGAATGAGCTCACCGAGGTTGCCGCGCGTATAAAGGAAATGCGTGAGATAATGGGCTATTCAGAAGCAGAAATGGCAAAAAAGACGGAGGTGGACGCCGAGAGCTATATGCGCTTTGAACGCGGCAAAACGGATATGCCGTTTACCTTTATCCACAAATGCGCCCTTGCCTTCGGCATAGGACTTACAGACCTCCTGGAGGGTCACACCGCGAAACTCAGATCATATACAGTAACCCGCAAGAGCGAGGGAATGAACACCGCCCGAGAGGACGGCATCCTTATTCAGAATCTCGCCCCGAAATTCCGCGATAAAATAGCTCAGCCCTACTGGGTAAAGTATGAATTCAGCGAAAAGCAGCAAAACGAACCCATACATCTCACCCGCCATGAGGGGCAGGAATTTGACCTTATTCTTTCCGGCTCACTTCTTGTTCAGGTCGGTGAAAACAAGGAACTGCTCCACGAGGGCGACATAATCTATTATAATTCTTCAACTCCCCACGGTATGATAGCCGTTGACGGAGCCGACTGCGAATTCCTTGCGGTTGTTCTTCCCGGAGAATCCAAGCAGAACGACATAATTCTCAATAATGCAGCCTCGTCCCACGCCGAAAAGGGTCTGCTTATAGACGAATATGTAAAATGTGAAGAAACTCCCGAGGGCGCTCTTGAAAAGATAAGCTTTGTTAACACCGAAAAATATAATTTCGGGTTTGACACGGTTGACAGAATAGCCTCTGTTTATCCCGATAAGCTGGCAATGATCCATCTTGATGTAAACAAAACCGAGCGCCGCTTTACCTTTAACGATATTCGCCATGAGAGTAACCGCACGGCAAACTATTTAAAGAGCCTCGGCATCAAAAAGGGCGATAAGGTAATGCTTGTTCTCAAGCGTCACTATCAGTTCTGGTTTGCTATGGTTGCCCTTCATAAGCTCGGAGCAATAGCCATCCCCGCAACCTATCAGCTCAAGGAACACGATTTTATTTACCGCTATGATTCCGCCGGCGTTTCGGCTATCCTCTGCACCGCCGACGGCGACGTTTCCGATATGGCTGAGAGCGCGGCGGAGAAATGCCCCAGCGTTAAAACAAAGATCCTTGTTGGAGGCAAAAAGGAAGGCTGGCACGATTTTGACAGCGAATACTCCATCTTTTCAAGTCATTTTGACCGTGAAGAGGACACTCCCGGCGGAGATGACAGCGCTCTTATGTTCTTCTCTTCGGGAACGACCGGCAACCCCAAAATGGTGGATCACAAGCACACCTATTCTCTCGGACATTTTGTTACCGCGCGCTACTGGCACTGCTGCGAGCCGGACGGCCTCCACTTCACCATCTCCGACACCGGCTGGGGCAAATCCCTCTGGGGCAAACTCTACGGTCAGTGGATGTGCGAGGGCGCGGTGTTTGTTTACGATTTTGACCGCTTCTCTGCCGCCGATATTCTGCCGCTGTTTAAGAAATACGGCATAACAACCTTCTGTGCTCCTCCCACGATGCTCAGAATGATGATAAAAGAGGATCTCAGCAAGTATGATTTTTCATCCGTTAAGCATATGACAACAGCGGGCGAGGCTCTCAATCCCGAGGTTGCAAAGCAGTTCCTTGCCGCCACCGGACTTGAGATAATGGAGGGCTTCGGCCAGACCGAAACAACCTTAACAATAGGCAATCTCACCGGCACAAAGGTAAAACTCGGCTCTATGGGCAAGGCAACGCCGCAGTATAAGGTGGATATAGTTGATCCCGACGGAAACTCCCTGCCAAACGGCGAAACGGGCGAGATAGTTGTCCATCTGGACGAGGGAATGCCTATGGGTCTGTTTAAGGAGTATTACCGCGACGCCGAAAAAACAAACGAGGCCATACACGACGGACTTTATCACACCGGCGATACAGCGTGGCGCGATGAGGACGGTTACTTCTGGTATGTCGGCAGGGTGGACGATATAATCAAGTCCTCCGGCTACCGCATAGGGCCGTTTGAAATAGAGAGCGTTATAATGGAGCTTCCCTATGTTCTCGAATGCGGCGTTTCAGCCGTTCCCGATGAAGTGAGAGGTCAGATAGTTAAGGCGAGCATCGTTTTAACGAAGGGAACCGAGGGCACCGAGGAGCTTAAAAAGGAAATTCAAAACTATGTAAAGAGCCACACCGCTCCGTATAAATACCCCAGAGTTGTTGTGTTCAGAGATTCTCTTCCCAAAACAATAAGCGGAAAAATTCAAAGGAATAAGTTATAATGAAGATAGCCTGTGTTCAAATGGATATGGCTTTTGATAAGCCGGATGAAAATTTTGCTTCCGCAAAAGAGCTTTTGAGAGAGGCAAACAGAGAAAAACCTGATGTTATTCTGCTGCCGGAAACCTGGAACGTGGGCTTTTTCCCAAAGGACACGTTAAGAGAACATTCTGATGATAACTGCCGGAGAGTTATTTCCGAGATAGGGGCTCTTGCGAAGGAGCTAAACGTCAATATAGTTGCCGGAAGCGTTGCAAATAATCGCGGCGGGGAGGTATATAATACCTCCGTAACCTTTAACAGACAGGGAGAGGTAGTTAACGTTTACGATAAAACCCACCTGTTTTCCCCTATGGGAGAGCACGAATATTTCCAAAAGGGAAAAAATGTTTTAAGATTTACTCTTGACGGATTCTCCTGCGGTGTTATAATATGTTATGATATACGTTTTCCCGAACTGACGCGCAAAATGAGCGTTGAGGGACTGGATTTTCTGTTTGTTGTTTCGCAGTGGCCAAAGGTGAGAGTGCCTCAGCTGAAGGCTCTTTTAAGAGCGAGGGCTATTGAGAACCAGTGTTTTGCCGTTTGCTGCAATTCCTGCGGCAAAGCCGGCAGCACCGTCTACGGCGGTAATTCTATGATCTTTGACCCGTTGGGCGAACTGCTTTGCGAAGCCGGTGACAGCCAGCAGATAATTTTTGCCGAATGCGAAACCGGAAATCTTTCGCAGATAAGAAACACCATAAACGTGTTCAGCGACAGAAGACCGGAGCTGTATTAAGAGTTAAGTTATTAAAGTTAAGAGTTTAGATAAGGAACCTGCGGTTGCATTATAAATATAAATCCAAAAATCGCTTGCGATTTTTCCGAAACTAAACTCTAAAATCTTAACATTAAAATTATAAGTTTAGGAGAAATTAAAATGGATTATAATTTTCCCGTAACAAGAACTTCTCATCCCAAGCCCCGTCCTGAGGACGAGACCAAGCTCGGTTTTGCCCGTTTTTTCACCGATCATATGTTTTGTATGGATTGGGACGAGGGGCTGGGCTGGCATGACGGCAGAGTTGTTCCCCACGAGCCTATTGCTATTGAACCCGCCTCCTGCGTTCTGCACTATGCGCAGATGATGTTTGAGGGTATGAAGGCTTACCGCACTCCCTCGGGTGATATTCAGCTTTTCCGCCCCGATATGAACGCGAAGCGTATGGCTCGCACCAACGAGCGTATGTGCATACCTGAGCTTCCCGAGGAAATACTTATAGAGGGTGTTAAGGCTGTTATCAGAGAGGATATGGATTGGGTGCCGAAGGCTCCCGGAACTGCTCTCTATATTCGTCCGTTTATTTTCGGCGATGAGGTCTCTTTCTCCGTTCTTCCCGCAAAGCATTATCGCTTTATGATAATCTTAAGCCCCACCGGCTCCTATTACGCGGCAAATGACGGCGGAATCACCACAACACGAATTTACGTTCAGAAAAAATATATCAGAGCCGCTAAGGGCGGAACCGGCTATGCCAAGGTGGGCGGAAACTACGGCGGCGGTATGCGTGCTTCTCAGGACGCTATGAAGTATAACTGCAAAGACGTTCTCTGGCTTGACGCTGCCGAGCATAAATATGTTGAAGAAATAGGCACCTCGAACGCCTTCTTCCGTATAAACGATGAGGTAATAACCGCTCCGCTTGACAGCGAGACCATTCTTCCGGGAATAACAAGAGACAGCGTTATTCAGCTTCTCAAATATTGGGGCGTTAAGGTCAGCGAGAGAAAGCTTTCAATTGACGAGATATTCGAAGCCGAGAAAAACGGCACTCTTCAGGAAATATTCGCCAGCGGCACGGCGGCTGTTATATCTCCCATCGGCTGGCTCAACTGCGAGGGTGAGGAGCATCAGGTTGCCGACGGTAAGGTAGGCCCCATAGCTCAGAAGCTTTATGACACTCTCTACGGCATCCAGACCGGCACGGTTGAGGACTTTATGGGGTGGACTTATCCGCTTGGACTTAAAATATAAATCCGGATCAAGTTTTTATCTTTTTATCGAAAAAATGTATTCTCCAACTTCTTTTCCCCGCATAACTCTTTTTTGCGGGCACTACGGCAGCGGAAAAACAAATCTTGCGGTAAATTATGCCCTTTTCCTAAAAGAAAAGGGCTTAGATGTATCACTTGCCGATATTGATATTGTAAACCCGTATTTTCGTTCTAAGGACAGCGAGAAGGAGCTTAAAGAAAATGGTATAAACGTTGTTTCTCTCCCGTTTGCCAATTCGAGCGTTGATCTGCCGAGCCTCCCGAGCGAGGTTTACGGACTTGTGCAGCGAAGAGATATTTATGCTGTTCTCGATATCGGGGGCGATGAGAGGGGAGCGCTTGCCTTAGGACGTTTTGCGCCGTATATAGCGGAAGAAAACAACTATGATATGTTTTTTGTTGTAAATTTTTTCCGCCCCCTTACTCCCGACGCCGAAAGCGCATATGAAGTAATGCGCGAAATTGAAGGAGCCTGTCCGCTGAAGTTTACAGGAATAATAAATAATTCCAATTTGGGAGAACTTACATCTCCCAAGGATATTGAAAAATCGCATAAAAAAGCGATGGAGCTTGGGGATATCTCGGGTGTTCCTGTTAAATTTACCTCCGTAAACGAAACGCTGAAAAACACAGTGAGCGGGGAGAATATATTTTATATGAAATTACAAAAAAAATTATTTTAATTCCGAATTTCGAATTCCGAATTGATATGAACGGAGTGATTCTATGCCAAAGGTTACGTTTAACACCGATATCTGCAAGGGCTGCGGGCTGTGCGTTGAGGCCTGCCCGAAAAAGATAATCGTTATAGCCTCGGATAAAATAAACAAAAAGGGGCATTATCCCGCCGAAATGACCGAGCAGGAAAAGTGCATTGCATGCGCTTTCTGCGCAACAATGTGTCCTGACTGTGTTATTACGGTTGAAAAGTGAGGTGCCGAAAATGAGTGAAAAAGTTTTGATGAAGGGCAACGAAGCCATTGCCGAAGCCGCCATAAGAGCGGGCTGCAGGCATTATTTCGGCTATCCCATAACTCCCCAAACGGAGCTTGCCGCTTATATGTCAAAAAGAATGCCCAAAATAGGCGGAGTTTTTCTTCAGGCGGAAAGCGAAATTTCAGCAATCAATATGGTTTACGGCGTTGCCGGAAGCGGCAAGCGCGTTATGACCTCCTCCTCCTCTCCCGGAATTTCTCTTAAGCAGGAGGGCATTTCCTACATAGCAGGCGCCGATCTTCCCGCGCTCATCGTAAATGTTCAGAGAGGCGGCCCGGGCCTCGGAGGAATTCAGCCCAGCCAGTCCGATTATTTTCAGGCAACCAAGGGCGGCGGCCACGGCGACTATCATCTTATTGTCCTTACCCCCGCTTCGGTTCAGGAGATGGCGGATCTAACTCTTCTTGCATTTGATCTCGCCGATAAATACCGCGTTCCCGCAATGCTTCTTGCCGACGGAACAACGGGGCAGATGATGGAGCCTGTTTCTCTTCCCGAGGAAAAGGAAGTTTCGGTTGAAAAGCCGTGGGCTGTAACCGGAACCAAAATGCAGAGAAAGCATAATATAATAAATTCGCTCTATCTTCAGCCGGACGAGCTTGAAAAGATAAATTTTGAGCGTTATGAGCGTTATAGGCTTATTGAAGAAAACGAAGTTCGCTATGAGAGCTATCTCACAGAGGACGCTGATATAGTTGTTGTTGCCTTCGGTATAGCGGCAAGAGTTTCAAAAAATGCCGTCAATGAGGCGAGAAAACAGGGTATAAAGGTTGGGCTTATCCGCCCGATCACCATATGGCCCTTCCCCAAGAAGGTTCTCTCTGAGCTTAGCAAGACCGCAAAGGGCTTTATAAGCGTTGAGCTTTCAATGGGTCAGATGATAGAGGATATAAAGCTCGCAATAAACTGCTCGCGCCCCGTTATGCTCTGCAACCGCGCCGGCGGTATGATACCAAGCCCCGATGAGGTGCTTAATTCCATTAAAAAAATGCAGGAGGGTATATGAGTATGGTAGTTTTTGAAAAGCCGAAGAGCCTCACCAACGCCGAATTTCACTATTGCCCGGGCTGCACCCACGGCATTATTCACCGCCTTGTGGCAGAGGCTATCGATGAACTTGGAATAGAGGGCAGAACCGTAGGTATTGCGCCGGTTGGCTGCGCTGTTATGGCGTATAACTATTTTTCCTGCGATATGGTGGAGGCGGCTCACGGAAGAGCGCCCGCCGTTGCAACCGGACTTAAGCGCTCTATGCCCGAAAACATAATCTTCACCTATCAGGGCGACGGCGACCTTGCTTCCATAGGTATGGCCGAAACGGTTCACGCCGCAACCAGAAACGAGAATATAACAATAATATTTGTTAACAACGCAATTTACGGTATGACAGGCGGTCAGATGGCTCCCACCTCTCTCCCCGGACAGGTAACGCAGACCTCTCCCTACGGCAGAGACGTAAAAACGGCAGGTTACCCGATAAAGGTTTCAGAGCTGCTTGCTTCTCTTGACGGTCCCGAATTTATAGCCCGCGTTGCTGTAAACAATGTTAAAAATGTTAAAGCCGCCGGAAAGGCAATTAAAAAGGCCTTTCAGAACCAAATAGACGGCAAAGGATTCTCTCTTGTTGAGGTCGTTTCCTCCTGTCCGACAAACTGGGGTATGACCCCCGGGAAGGCTCTGCAGTGGGTGGACGAAAAAATGATACCCTATTATCCCTTGGGAGTTTATAAAGACAAAAGCGCACAGGAGGTTTCTCAATGACAACGGAGATTTTAATTGCCGGCTTCGGAGGGCAGGGCGTTCTTTTTGCCGGAAAATTCCTTGCTTATAAGGGTCTTATTGAAAACCGTCAGGTAAGCTGGCTGCCGTCCTATGGTCCCGAAATGCGCGGAGGTACAGCAAACTGCTCGGTTATATTAAGCGATGAGAGCGTTGGCTCTCCCATAGTTTCAAAGCCGAATATCCTTATGGCGATGAACCTGCCCTCGCTCGATAAATATGAAAACGATGTTCTCCCCGGCGGGATGATATTTGTTGATTCAACCTTAATAGAGCGAAAAGTCAACCGCACGGACGTCAGTGTGTTTTATATCCCCTCAACCGCCCTTGCCGCCGAGATAGGCGCACCAACGCTTGCCAATATGGTTATGACAGGCAAGGTTATAAAGGAATGCGACGGTATTTCAGATGAAAACCTCGAAGCTGCGCTCGCAAAGGTGGTTTCCGCCCGCCACGCGGATCTAAAGGACATAAACCTCAAAGCCCTTCAAACGGGGATGGAATACGCGGGATAATTTTTAGGAGAGTTCTTCCGATAACTGTTTTAGAGATTAGTTTTCGGAAAGTTCGCAGGCGATTTTTGATTATATCGCTTGATTTCCTGTTATCCTTACAAAATAAGAACTAAAGTTATGATACCAAAAGTATTTCAACTTTGGTTCTTTTTTATGTCCGAAAACCCCTTTAACACGGGGATTTTCGGCTTCCCTGCATAAAAGATTAGTTTCGTTGTGCGGCTGCGATACATTTGAAAGGGGGTTGTGCCGCGGCGGAAACATTCCTTTCCTATACAACAATCCCACACTGAAATTTATCTTTGAAAATAATTTCAGCGTGGGGATATTCGTTTTATTGTTCCGAGAAATGATTCATTGCGAAAAAAGAATAGTTTCAACGTGAAAAACGGCTCGTGCTATTGGAAACGGTAACAGTATAAAAGGATACGGAAAAACTTTTCTGTTTAATGATGGAACAAACATTGAGGTTGTAGTTCAGTGAACCCCTGATTTTTTGTATAGGTTGATATTTATATATTTCTGTGTTATGATTTGTTTGATTGATGAATCTGTAAAAAATAAAAATTGAATAGAAAAACCGTAATGATCTTATATTTATGATTCTTGAAGCAAAAATAACCTCGGCAGTATCGCGGCTTAAAAGACTTAAAATATTTTTAAGTAAGGAGGTTTAAATATGAATGTACAGTTAGAAACGATCGTTTTTGAAAAACAAAATAATACAGCAGAAAGATTTGATCGTATTGGCGGCGGATTTTATGCTGACGTATATAAATTTGATTACAAAAACTCTGACCCGGTGGTTGTTAAAGTTTACAAGTCTAAAGGACTAATGGAAAAAGAGATTTCGCAGATACAAATTCTTTCAAAATACGCTTTATTTCCTATGCCGCAAGTAATCTGGACTCATAATGCTGATGACGTTTTTGCTTATGACATTCTGGCAATGAACTGTCTTTCCGGAGAAAACGGCGGCAGCGTTTTTTATTTAAATCCGTCAAAAAGAGCAAAGTTGGCTGAACAGGTAGTTGATAATCTTATTGCTTTTCATAATGAACATAATCCAAACGGATTCGGTGAGATCAATAGTGATAAGTACTACAAAACTTTTAACGAATATTACATAAAAAGAACAGTTGATATTTTTAATATGGCAAAGAAACTTAACGAAAACGGACAAATTTCGGATTATGTTTTAGCTGTTGTTAGTACAGCTGTTAAAAATTTTGATAAAATATTCTATCTGCCAATCACGGAATCTTCGCTTATACATGGCGACTATAATATGTGGAACATTATGATAGATAAAAAGAATTGCAAAGTTACGGCTGTTATTGACCCGTGCGGTTGCATGTGGGCAGATAGAGAATTTGATTTGTATCAGCTTAACAATGCAAACGGAAAGCACTTGAAACTATTTGAAACATACGCAAAAAAGAAAAGCCTTTCTGAAAACTATCGTCAAAAAATGGCTTTTTATCATTTGTTTACTGAAATAGAGCATTATTATAATTCCGGATATCCGGTTAAGCAAGAGCAGGTTAAGAAACAAGCGGACAGATTAAAATCATTTTTGAAGGCTCAAGCATAATCAAAAAAGAAAAACCAGATATTTCAAGCGCTGTATTAACGAAAATATTTGAAAGACATAGTTAAAAAAACTGAATTATATGTCCTGCGGCGATAGCATTGAAATTTAGTTATTCCTCAAGGAATGAACAGAATAAAGTTTACATATTCCGGTTTGTTGGTATTGTTGTTTTTTTCGGAGCAGCCCGTATCAAATTTTGCATTTGCAGCATATATGTTTATAGCGCTGCGAAGAAGCGCAGCGCCATAATTTTGCAATGATAACCGCAGGTGCCTATATATAAACTCTATAGAATTAAATTTCTTCCAGAGTGTATTTTGTGCTGCCGATGCCGAGCTTTTCAGCCGCTTCAATGGTGTGCGCGCCGTTTCGCGATTCAACGCGCTCTAAAAAGTGCTTCTGTCCCGGGTCGTCAGTTGCGGCATAGATAAGGTCAAGGCAGGCCCTGTCTATTGCCACGGGATCGGAGGAAGCTAAAATGCCTATATCCCTCATACACGGGTCTTCGGCAACCTCGCAGCAGTCACAGTCAACTGTGAGATTTTTCATAACGTTGATATAAACGATATTATCTCCGAAGTACTCTGTTACAGAGCTTGCTGCGTCCGCCATAGCCTCTAAGAATTTGTTTTGCTCGGCGTGCTTCCCCCAAACTTTGCTCTGATCTTTTGTTGCTCCGCCCGAATGGATATATGATTTTCCCGCTGAAGAAGCGCAGCCTATAGAGAGCTGCTTGAGAGCTCCGCCGTAGCCGCCCATAGGATGCCCCTTAAAGTGGGACAGAACAAGCATACTTTGGTAATTCATCATATTTTTGCCAACATAGTTTTCCTTTATAGCGGTGCCGTTCGGTATCGGCAGCGCCGTGTCGGGGCCTTCGGCATCCATCAAGTCAACATTAAAGCAGTTTGACCAGCCGTGATATTCAATTAGTTTTATGTGCTTTTCGGTGGTGTTTCTTGCTCCGCCGTAGGCGGTGTTGCATTCAACCACAGTGCCGTTTATTTTTTCCACAATAGGTCTCCAGAATTCGGGACGTAAAAAATTTTGGTTACCCTTTTCTCCCGAATGTACCTTTACCGCAATCTTGCCCGGAAGCTCTTTCCCGACCTTATCATAGAGTTCACACACCTTTTCCGGGGTTATCTCTTTTGAAAAATATACCTTTGCCATTTATTTTTCCTCCTTTATTCAAACGGTAAAATTGCATAATTTTATTCTTTTCGGCTCTTCTCCCCGGTGATAGTATACCGGTATTTTCTCGGTTTTAGCCGTATGGGTTCTGCCGGAGTATTCTTTTTTGCAAAACAGCGATATCCATTCGCCCTGCGGCAGCCACACTCTGAGGGAAGCTTCATCCGATTTTGAGCCGCACTGTTTCACTTCCGACATCAACAAAAGTTCCGAAGATCCGGCGTTTATAACCGCTTGCAGATAGCTGCTAAAATCGCAAAGATCGCTGTACAGCGCAAAAGGATAGGATGAGCAAAGCGCGCTAAAAGATCGGATTTGAGAATATTTTGCCCTGTTTCCCATAGCTTTTAAGAGAGGACTGTACTCCTAACATATCGGCGAGACGATGATATTATTCGCCGCCCGTTCTCTGCAGGAACGCGGCGCAGGCGGGTGTATAAAAATAAATGCCCCGCTTTCGATTTGTCGGTTTTATTTTAACACATTTTTTGGGATAATACAATGATACTATCTATTATTCGCAAAAAAATCTTGACTTTTATCTTTTTTGATAGTATACTTTTCTTTAGTGTCGCCGGCGTGGCGGAATAGGCAGACGCAAGGGACTTAAAATCCCTCGGTAGCAATATCGTACCGGTTCAAGTCCGGTCGCCGGCACCAAAACGAAAATCCTGTCGACTTAGTCGGCGGGATTTCGTTTTGTATTATTTATTTTTCATTATTCAATATTCATCATTCATTCAACCATTCGACAGGATTTTCAATGAATAATGAATGATGAAGCCGCTTCGCTGATGAATAATGAATAATTGATTACTAGAAGAGTTGTTCTGTTTATAGGATTTAACAAAGAATGTTTTCGCTTGTCATTTTGGCCTGTAAACACAAATGACTTTCAATTCTGAACCAAAAGTGTTCAATTGAAAGTCATTTCTTTTGTAAAAATCCTTTATTTAACAGCCTGCAGGGCTGTTTTTTCTTTTTTGATTTTATTGAACAATAAAATTAAAAATACTGAAAAATAGGAACAAATTTTGAAATTACATATAATGCGAACCTCATATGTGCAATTAAGTTTTTTGCAACTGCGCTTGTTTACAGTAAAAATCGACCTCTTTTCTTTCAGGTGAACCTCGGTCCCTTTTATGGCTCTTTTTTACAGCCCATTTTATTTTTGTCAGAGCGTTCTTTTTTATATTATCTGAAAACATCACATCATTGCGATTTAGGCGAGCAGCGGAAATGCACCGATAGGTTCAGCTTTATATCGCCGCAAGGCGAAGCGTCATAAAAAACGCTGTGCAGCCTCAGAATATTTGACCGCCGATGGGGAAGCGCTGTCTGATTAAGGTGGATATTTCAATCTGAGAAACAAAAGAATGGGGGCAAAATGAAATTGTATGCAATACGATATGAAGCAAAGAACTATTTACTTCCGGATCAAATGACAGTATAATTATTATGAGGAATAATTTAATAATCGGGGTAGTGACATAATTATGGGCAGGAAGCTTTTTTGCGAGATAAGTCCAACAACTTATAAAATCTCAAAGAAGAAAGAAATCTTATTAAGATATATGAAAGATTTTTTCAGCAGCGAGAAAATTGCAAAAACTCATTCAAATGAAGAATTACCGAGCATTATTAAAAGCCACAGCTCAATTCTGATCAGGAATTTGGCAGGGGTTGATTTAAGGTTGCAGGAAAATAAGGTAACAAACATAATGTTGGCTTGCAATAAAGTTAACGGAATAATTATACATCCCGGCGAAACCTTTTCGTATTGGAGGACAATTGGTGAAGCAACGCAAAAAAAGGGGTATAAAGAGGGTTTAGTTATAAGCAGAGGCGGAATTACTTCCGGATATGGCGGAGGCTTGTGCCAAATGGCTAATATGATACACTGGCTCGTATTAAACAGTCCGTTAGATGTTACGGAATTACATCATCATTCCGATGCTTTGTTTCCGGATGACAGAAGGAGGGTCCCTTTTGGAACAGGTACATCGGTTAGCTATAATAACGTTGATTACAGATTTAAGAATAATACGGATCAAGACGTCCAAATACTTGTATGGGTTGAAAACGGCGAATTATGCGGTGAATTAAGAAGCGAAAGAGAATTTCCTTATCGTTATAAATTGGTTGAGGAAAACCATCATTTCAGAAAAGAGGCAGACAAATATTTTAGAATTTCCCAAGTTTATAGAATTGTAATTGACAAATCAACAAACGAAGAAATAGCCAAAGAGCTTATATTAGATAATCATTCAGCAGTATTATTTGATTATTCATTGATACCGAAAGACCAAATAAGGGATGATATAAATTGATAAACAAAATAAAACGGATAGTTGAAAAGCATCCAAATAGAATTGCTTATAAGGTTAATAATGAGTGTATTACATATAAAGACATTTGGAATCGTGCAGGTGATTATGCGCAGCTTTTAAAAAAGCAGGGTACAAAGCCTGTAATAATTTACGGTCATAAAAACATAAGCGTTGTTATTTCCATATTATCCTGTTTAATCGCAAACAGGACTTATGTCCCTGTTGATTCCTGTATTCCGCTTTATAGAGTAAAACAAATTGTTGAAATGACAGGCTCTTCTTTAGTTTTAACTGAAAATAATATCGAAATAGATAATATTGAAAGCTCCGATTTAGAAGGATTAAAAAAGTATAAAAATTTTGATATAAGAGAACAAAATAATGAAATCGTTTATATAATATTTACCTCCGGAAGCACGGGAATCCCAAAAGGCGTGCCGATATCCAAAACAAACCTGAATAATTTTATTGAGTGGATCAGCAGTTTAAAACCGCTTTGCGATTATAAAAATGTAAACGTGTTTAATCAAGCAAGCTTTAGCTTTGATTTGAGTGTTGCGGACTTATATTACTCATTATGTAACGGTCATACATTGATCGCGCTTGACAGCGGTATGCAAGACGGTTATGACGAAATATTCAGCTTGATGTCGGAAATAGACGTAGCCGTTATGACGCCAACATTTATGAAGCTATGCTTAATAAATAAAGAGTTTAACGAAAAAAATTATCCGGGGTTCAAATGCGTTTACTTTTGCGGAGAACAACTGGAAGTTAAGACTGTTCAAAAATTATTTCAGGCTTTTCCTGATTTGAAAATAATCAATGCTTACGGACCTACAGAAGCCACATCAGCCGTATCGGCAATTTTAATTACCAAAGAAATGGCTTATGAGCAGCAATTGCTGCCGGTGGGAGAAGTAAAAACGTTTGCAACCGAAATAGAAATCATAGATGATGAAATTGTTTTAAAAGGAAAAAGCGTCTTTAGCGGATATTTGTTAAATATTATCGGCGGACACTATATTGAAAACGATACTGATTGTTATAAAACAGGTGATATCGGTTTTATTCAAGACGGTAAATTATATTGCAGGGGAAGAAAAGACCGACAAGTAAAATTCAAGGGTTATCGTATAGAATTAAATGACATAGAACACAATATCGGCCTGATCAGAGGAGTTAAGGAGTGTGCAGTTGTTGCTAAATATAGTGATGCTTTGGCTGTTAAGTCAATTATTGCGTTTGTGACGGCCGAAGACGGGATTGATGCGAGCTATATTAAGACAGAATCAGAAAAATTCATACCTCGTTATATGGTGCCGAAAACGATAAAGATAATTGAAAAATTACCGATAAACCAAAACGGAAAGATTGACAGAAAGGCTTTGAGTGAATTATGATACATACAAAAATAGATATACCGAAACTTTTATATGAAATTTGTGAAGATGAACGGGTTTTTGAAAAGGATATTGACTTAATTGAAAGCGGTTTGCTGGATTCCTTTGCCTTTATTGAGCTTTTCACTAAATTTGAAGATCACGGAATCAATATACAGCCCACAAGAATAGACAGATCACAGTTAAAAACTGTTGAGGGAATTGAAAAACTGATAGAAGATTATTTTGAAAAAAACGGTAAGTAGCGAGCAAATTCTTCGCCGAAGGCGGTAAAAAACAGTAAAAAAATGCGGTAGAATAAATCCAAACTTTAAATCGGAATCTGATGGAGCAGCGGGAAAGTGGACGAGTGGTTTGAAGTAGAAAAAATTGACAGCGATACCTACGCAATCAGTTTCACGATCGGTACGATGAAGTGGGACGCCAAAGAATCGAAATTAAATTTTCCACCGTTATGAAGGCAAATGAAGCAGTTATAAACCGTTTTAATTCTGTTGACCAGTGCAAAAAAGCGAATTTAGGTAATCGTGCACTGAACAGCACGGATATGTACAACTATAATTTTGATTGCAATATTCAGCAGGTAAAGCGGTTAGAGTTTGATGTTCTCTACTACGGTCTGTTCTTTGCTGATCGCATTGCCATTTTTAAGATGCGCTCAAATGAAATATTGTCTTGTTTTGGATACTCGGATAAACAACACAAAGGTAACGAAGGCGAGGGGCAATTTCATCTTAATCGCAGGAGTATTGATTATCATATGCAGAACCACTTTGTTCAGTGGCTTACATACGAAGAACTCTACAATTTATTAAATAGTGAGAAATGAGTTTTTTCCTTGCAGAGCATTTTTGATAACGCTTCTATGTTTAGCGGAAAGATTAAACAAATCCATAATATCCTGATCTAAATCCATATACAGACCGCGGATGTTTTCGGCAGAACACATTATGCGGTCTACTTTTTTTATGATAGCCGTTTGAGTATTCACTGTAACAACAGGTATCGGCATTTGCTCAATGTGCGAACGAAGTAATTTAATGGAATTGAATTTCTTTGAAATGAAGTATGCGGCAACGCTTGAGTTAAGTATTGCAAGAATGTATTTTATATCAAGACCATCAATTTCAGGGATAACAATATTGCAGCTGTTCAGAGAGAGGGTTTGCTCATTGTCATAAGTAAAAACTGGGGTTTCGCAAATAAAACGATACAGCAATTTTTCTTTTGCCCTGTACATTTCTGTGGGAGCCACTTGCTGAAAAGATTCGGGCACAAATCGAATATAGCTTCCGGAATTTGTTTTGCTGTATCTTAGGATATTGCTGCCTTTTAAGATAACTTCGTTATCATCACGCTTTTCATCGGAAATATATTCTTTGTTATTACCGGTCACTATTCCGAGTGCAAATTTTGCATTTCCTTTCAAATAAGCCGCATTTTCAATGCTGCTAATTGCGTTCAAGCATTCATTTTCTTCATCAGATACATTGAAAGAAAGTGTACCGTCAAAAAAACTTCTTGGTTGTGAGATGAGGAATCTTTTGTTGCCGATTGCGACCCTGCAGCCGACCGCAGTTTTATTATCATCCGGTGTGATTCCGAGAATAATGGAAGGGCAGTGAACTCCGGAGAAAACGTTGCCTAAGTAAGTGATAAATTTGAATGAACAGGAATCGAGTATCAGCCTTCTTACAGCGCTATGTGCGGCAACACTCAAAATTGCTTCCGGAAGAACAAATGCCAGCACACCATTGCAGCAAAGCATAGATAATGCTTTTTCCACAAGCAGATCATATGCCTCAAGGCTTTTTCCTGTGGCCGTTTTGAATAGTTTGCGACATTTGGCTGCGTTTTCTTCCGAAAAATCGCTTCCCCACGGAGGATTACCCAGAATAACATCGAACTTTTGCGGAAAGCATTCAAAATATGTATTACCTATGGTGATTCTGGATCGCAGATCTGGTACGGATATTTCTGGGAATGTGAGTGCAATATTGATGCGAGCTAAGTGGACACTGATAGGATCAATATCCTGACCATATAAGTTTGAGTAATTTATTCCCTTTGTGCCAAGGCTTAATAAGAAATTACCTGTGCCGCAGCAAGGATCGCAGATTGTTTTTTCTTTTAAATTAGCATCATTCTCGCATAATCTTTCGATCATTTCTTTTACAACCCTTGTCGGAGTATAATAGATGCCCGAAGTTTTGCGCCGGCCAATATCACGCAAGGATATGTAAACAAATCCCAATGTGTCTTCTCCCTTTACAAAAAGGATTTTCTTTGTTAGCGCAGAGTACAACTTTTTAATTACAGAAGAATCAATAGTCTCATTTCCTATCAAATCTCTGATTAGAATATGGAAAACGTCAGTTTGTTCTTGAGATAGAAAATACGACAAGATATAATTATCCGGATATGTAATGCCTCGGCTTTGGTAATAGAGCTGAACAGCAAAATTTGCAAGGAGCACCAATAAATCTTTTTCGTTCTCTATTACGCCAAGTTCTAACAGCTCGGCAACTAATTTTTGATTGTACTCAGTTTGAACGTAATCCTTGTAGAGCACCTTACCTGCAGCACTTTTTTTGTTTCTGCGGCTTTTGAGTTTCGTATTATCATCTGAATTTAGTTCATCAATAAATTTTTCAATATATTCAGAACTGAACAGCTTACCGTCAATATCCGGAACGAGCTTTCCTAAACGGATCCAATTCTTTGCAGTCGCTTTTGATATTGATAATAACTTGCATATATCGTCAATAGAAAGAGCGTTTTGTGATATATCAAAAAAGCTCATTTGCTTCTCATCAATGTGTTTTCTTCGACCATCAGCAGGCTTGAGGGCATTTTCGGGTATAAGCCATACGCCGCTAACCATATTTGCACCGCTAATGCGACCTTGTTCACACAAAATTTGAACCCGTCGTTTTGATATATTGAACTTTTCAGCTGCTTCCTTAACCGAAATATACATAGCTGCCTCCCGGTGCATTTAATGAATTTATTATACTCTTTTATGCGAATAAAGTCAACATTAATGAATATAACAGGTTCGCAGCATTTCCCTGGCAATCACGTTAGAGTTCTCTGAAAAATTCATAAACTGCTTGCCGGAACTGAGCAATGCCAACGAGATTACGGGATTTGCCTTCGGTTTCAACCTTGGTCTGCCGCAGGCGGTGCAAGCCGTCTTGTTGGCAGTTTTTGCGGCAAAAAAGACATCCTCCCGGATGTCTTTTTTTGAAATAAAAGCTAAATTAAAGGATAAGAAGTTTTTATTTTTTGAAAATATCTTCAAAGAGCGCAACCTTGGCGGCTTTCATAATCTTGCTGCTTATCATGCTTGTTTTAACTCCGGCGATTCGGTTTCCTATATTCATAAGCTTTGAGTCAATGCCGAAAACCATCAGCTCTCTCTTTGAGGCAATTCCGCAAACTATTTTGTTTACCATCCCTTCGCACGATGAGCTGACTGCTTCTATCGCTTTGTTTGAAAAACCGGCGTTTTTTCCCTGAGATGAAAAGATGTCGGTTTTTGTGAATCCCGGGCAAACAATAGCCGTGTAACATTCGCCCCTGTATTCCTCTCTTACCGCCTCGGTCAGACTTTTTAGCGCTGCTTTGCTTGCGGAATAAACGGATGTGCCCGCAAGAGTGCAAAGAGCCGCCGATGATGAAATATTTATTATTGCCGCTTTTTTGCTTTTTAAGATAATCGGCATAAGATGATGCATTGAATAAACGGCAGAATAAAAATTGATATCCATTGCGCTCTTTATATAATCAACAGCGTAGTTACCGAATCTGTTGAACTTCGGTAAAATCCCCGCGTTATTTATCAGAACATCGGGGCTTATGTTGTTTTCCTGAAGATACTCAGCAAATTTTTCCCAGTTTTCTTCTTTTGAAACGTCAAAAAGCTGATAGGAGAACTTATCTGCCTTTTCCCCGAGTTCTTTAACAACGTTCAGCATTTTTTCTTCGTTTCTCGCAATTCCTATTACGGTGCAGTTAAATTTTTGGATCAGCTTCATCGCGATCCCTTTTCCGAGTCCGCCTGAGGCTCCGGTAATTACAACCGTTGTGTTTTCGAGCCAGTTTGCCATAAGAATTCACCTCTAATTCATAGATTTTTAAATATATTAACAGATTGTTCATATGAATGCAAGCATTTTTTTTCATCAAAAATGCAGGTTTCGGCAGCCAAAATACGGTTGAGTTTATTTGCGGATTATGATAGAATAAAATGGGTGAGAAATATGAAGCAGATCATATCTTTTTTTATTTCGGTGTTTTTTATTGTTGATATGTTTTTTGTTGGATTATGCCCTTCAAAAACGCTTGTTATCACGCAAACGGGAGAGTCCGCGGAATTTTACGTTGATTCTCAGAGCGAAAACGGACTTCTGAGGCTCGGTGTTGCAGGTGAACATAATCTCTTTGAACCGGGAGAGGAAATAAGCGTTGTTATCGAATGCCTCGATGAAGAGCTTTACGGCAAAAGGGCGAGGGTCAGCGTAAAATCCGAGCAGGCCGATTTTAATAAACGGGGATATATTGTTTTTTCGTCTGAATTTCCCTATAGTACGTTTAGTTTCTCCTCTGAAACGAACGGCATATATACCGTCAGCCTTAATTTGACCGATAGAAAGAATTACAGCTTCAGTTTGGGCATACTTCCCCGAAATGAACAGGCCGGAGGCGATTTCTTTTACGGAATTCAGCCCTATATAACGAGGGCGTATACTTGGGGTGAGGGATTCGGGATTCCGAATTGCTCCCCTGAAGAAAGCGTTGACAAAATTCTTGACGTTGTCGAATATCTCGGGGTTAATCTCGTTCGAGAGGACTCTGTTGGCTGGGGAGCTATGCAGAGTGAAGCTTTCGGCGAGGTGGATTTTTCCGCGCAGGATTTTCTTATAAACAAAGTGACCGGGCGCGGTATTAAATATAACTGGCTTTTCGGATATAACGCGGGAGAATGGTCGGTTTCGGATAAATATAAAGAGGGCTATGATGAATCGCTCGGCTGGACATATCCGCCGAATGAAGAGCTATGGCTGGATTTTGCGGCAAAAACAGCGCAGCATTATTCAAAACATCCGGATATATTATGGGAAATATGGAACGAGCCGAACTGGGATTTCTTTAATGGGAGCGATGAAGAGTATTTTTCGCTTCTCGAAAAAACCGCGGCGGTGCTTAAAGATAAAAACTCTGATTTTTATGTTTATTCGGGCGGTCTTGCGGTTGCCGAAAAAGAGTCAAACTTGCCGTTTTATAGAAAATCCGCGGAGTTGATAAATAAAGACCTTCTGAATAATTTCGGCTACCATAACCACGATGGACTGGATAACTACTATGATTATATGGCTAAAATGCTTGAACTTACCGGCGGTGCGGGGCTTACCGGCGGCGGAATTAACAGCGAAAGCGGCTTACGGGGTGCGCACGCCCCAACCATTGCCTGCAAAGCGTTATACACACGTTCATCGGGTGCTTCAGGTTTTGTTTCGTTCTCTTTCAGAAAAACCGTGACCCCGGAAAATGATATAAATGATTATGCGTTTTTCAGCGAAACGCTCCAACCCTATGACGCCGTTATAGCCTATGGAACCGTTATACGGTTTTTGGGCAATGCGCGGTTTATAGAAAATATTTCAAACGAAAAAGATTTGATAATTGATGAATATGCCGAGGACGGAAAAACCATTAGGGTTTATTTCAGCCTCGGAAATAAAACAAAAATTTCCGCACCTGACGGCAGTTTTGAGGCCTATGATATGTACGGAAATCAGATTAAAACCGGCAGAAAGATTAAAGTGACAAACAAACCGATTTATCTTGTTTTTGATTGATTTATAAAGGGGGAAAACATAATGAAAATTATTTTAACAGGCGCAAAAGGCTTTGTTGGCATAAGAGCGCTTGAGCATTTGATGAAAAAAGGGCACGAGGTTGAATGTATTGCATCCGAGGAGCTTCGCGGCGAGCTTAAGGGAGAAAGGTATGATGCTTTAGTTTGCAGGTTTGAGCGTTTTCAGCCTGACGCCGTTATTCATACTGCCGCCATTTCGGATATGGGACAGGCGGAGAGCGACCCGGATGCCTCTTTTCTTGCAAATGTCCGCCTGCCGGAAATTATGGCGATCCTTTCGGAAAAATTCGGCTGCAAGCTCATCTCGTGCAGCTCCGATCAGGTTTATAACGGAACAACTCATATTCTTGTTCACAGCGAAGATGAGCAGTGCGCGCCCGCAAATGTTTACGGCCGCCATAAGCTGGAGGGGGAGAGGCGAATTGCCGAGATTTCACCGAACGCCGTTTCGCTGCGCCTTACCTGGATGTATGATATACCAACCTTTCGCGGACACACAAATTTCGGCTTTCCGCTCCAGTTAATTCGCGCCGCGGCGGAGGATAAGCCTCTTAAATTTTCCGTTAACCATTTTCGCGGTATGACCTATGTGCGCTCTGTTGCCGAAAATATGGAAAAAGCGATCTCTCTGCCGGGCGGGGTTTATAATTTCGGAAGCGAAAACACTCTCGATATGTACAGCACAGCTTTAGCTTTTATGCGCTCGCTCGGCCTTGAAGACCGCGCCGAAAAGCTTATCATTCCCTTTGAGGAAAAAGAAAACAGTCTCGCAATGGATTGCACCCGCCTTAAAAGCTGCGGAGTAAGCTTTGAATCAACCGTTGAGGGTGTGGAAAAACTGCTCAGGGATTATGAGGGATAAACGGGAGAATAAATGAAGATCATAGAATATCAGAATAAATACAGAGACGATATGATTTTTATGGTGCTTGAAGCTAAGAACGCTTTAGGACTGGTGCCGCGCTTAAATGAGGATCTGCTTGATATTGAAGAGCATTATTTTTCGCGCGGAGATATGTTCTGGCTGGCTGTTGATGATAACGACAGGGTAGTTGGATGCATCGGCTACAACAGATGCGCCGAAGACATCGCCAGACTTCACCGTTTGTATGTTAAATATAATATGAAACGCCGGGGCATCGGAAGTGCGCTGCTGAAAACTGCCGAAAAACATTTGAAAGATGCGGGTTACAGATATTCCACCGTACACCTCGGCGGACAGGCATATTTTGAATCGAAGCAGTTCTATCCCAAACACGGATACACGGAATATGAGCCGGGATATATGGGCAGAGAGCTGTAATACTGTTTTCTTAAAAAAGGAGTTTTTTGTGAACCTGCATTTTGAAAATCCCGGTTTTTTATATTCTCTTGACAGCATTCTGTTATTTCAAACGGAAGATGACTCTCCGTTTTGGTCTGACCCGATTTTATACTTTTACCCTCAGATAGACGGCTCGGAGCTTCAAAAAAGGGACGCATACGGAAAAAAGGAATATCTTTCAAATATACTGTTAGAAGTTTACAGCGGGCTTGAACCGGAGCTTAACCGCAAAATAAATCTCTATAACGATCACTTTGCGAAATACCGCCGTCAGATAGAAGCCGCTCTTTCGGATGCGTTTGGGTTTAACACCGAAACCGTTTTTAACGATCTTACCGGGAATATCACCCTGAACCCCGTGGGTCCGAGATTTTTAGAAGAGCATATTTTTGACGTTTTTTATAAAAACAGCGAGCGCGGCGCGCTTGGGATCTCAATTCACGAGATGATACATTATGTATGGTTTTTTGTTTGGAACAAACACTTTGGCGACGGCTACAACGAATATGAAAGGCCGTCAATGAAATGGATACTCAGCGAAATGGTTGTTGAAAGCATAATGAAAGATGAGCGTCTTTCTTCAATAAATCCGTATTTTCCGCGTGAAAACGGCGGTTGCGTTTATCCGTATTTTCAGGATATGGCCATAGATAACGTGCCGATACTTGATACGATAGATTGCCTTTATCGAAAAAACAATATAACTGATTTTATGGAAGCGGCATATCGCTGCTGTCTCCAAAACGAAACCGCCATTCGCGCTCATATTGAGGCGGCGGAAAAAAGCTTTTAAGAAATACTTAATAATTCTTTAACCCCCTTGTGTAAGCTTGGGGGTTATGTTATTTTGTATTTGAAAAACACGGGAAAGCGTTGTTTTTAAGGGAAAAATCGAAAATCAAAAGGAGAAAAAGATATGAAAAATGCATTTGTTTTTATTATTGTTATCGCGTTTTTGCTGTCGCTGTGTTCCTGCGGAGGGAATGTGAAAAATGTTGAAATAATAGCTGTTGAATCCGATCTTTTTTCAAAAAGGGATATTGCCTCAGCCACAAGAACCGCTGTAAAGTATTTTGAAGATGAGTTTGAGGGGTGTACGCTGAAAAAGATTCAGTATATCGGTGACGATGAGGCGGAGAGCTTCAAAGAATGGGCGAACCAGTATGGTGCCGATGAGGCTATCGTTCTCGTTTCAACCTTTTATGTTGAGCTGTCAGGCTCAGACGGTTCTCTGGAGCCGGGACAGACCTATGAAAACTGGCAGTGGGTTTTAGTTAGAAATTCGGGCGGAAGCTGGCGGCACGTTACCCACGGCTATGCATAATGCAAGTTTGAAAATGAAAGAATAACGTGAAATATGAAAAAGATAATCAAACTAACGCTGCTTTTCGTTGTTTTAGCTCTAATTATCACAGGAATCGATTTTCTGGGAAAAAATCCTTATTATCTCTTTATTGCAGGTGAGCATATCGGTGTTAACTGTGATAAAATCGAAATGAGCGCGGTATATCCCGATAATATAAAAATGATTTCTCTAAACGAATTAAAATCTGATAACAGGGTCAGGTTTGATCAAAGCGCCATACTTATAAATTCAGATTATCCGCTTCAGGAGGACTTTGTTCCGTCCTTATCCAAATATAAAGATACCGATGTTCAGATAAATGAATGTCTGAATAAAGCGTATGAGAAATTGTCCGCGACAGTGGGCGAAGAGTTCGGCAGCAAACTGTTTGTTTCCAGCACTTACAGAACGCAGGAAGAACAGCAGAAGCTATATGAAGAAGATCCGTCTAATGCAAATGCTCCCGGAACGAGCGAACATCAATCCGGTTTGGCGCTTGACGTTTATGTGAAGAATTATGCCGGCCTTGGTTTTATTAAATCGGATGCAGGACGGTTTGTTAATTCAAAGTGCTGGGAATATGGATTTATTGTAAGATATCCGTCTTACGGCAAGGAAAAAACCGGAATGAAATATGAGCCATGGCATATTCGGTATGTGGGTAAGCCGCACGCTGAAATCATCTATAATAACCGACTGACTTTGGAAGAATATATAGAATCCCTTCAGGACGGCGCCTGGTATGAGGCGGACGGCTATTTGATCTCACGGCAAAAGCCTCAAGAAAACGATATGTTATCCTTACCTGCCAACTTTACGAATGCGGTGATCTCTCCGGACAATACCGGCAGCTATATAATCACCGTAACTTGTTAAATATGTTTTTTGGGATATCCTTCGGCGATATCCCTTTTAATTTTAATAATTATGTGGTAATATTATCTGTGCATACAGCATATTCGCGGAGGAAATATTATGGTTGAATCCAAAGGATGGAAATGGGAGATAGTTGATGATGACGAAAGCGGCATTTGGAAGAGCCCTTGTGTGGAATCATATTATCTGCTTGATCGCTGGAAACAGCAAAATAAAATGCAATTCCTCGATTTGGGCAGCGGATTGGGCAGACATTCAATTCAGTTTGGAAAAAACGGATTCAGTGTTCACTGCTTTGACATAAGCGAAGAGGCAATTTTAAGAACAAAAGAATGGGCGAAAAACGAAGGCCTGTCTTTTAAATACGCAATAGGAGATATGCTAAAGCTCCCGTATGCAGACGGGAGTTTGGATTGTATTCTCTGCCGTAACGTAATTTCACACACAGATACTAATGGGGTTAAGCAGGCTGTTTCAGAAATTTACCGTGTTTTATGCAAAGGAGGGGAGTGTTATCTTACTCTCTGCTCAAAAGCGACTTCGGAATTCAGCAAAAAAGAGCGTCCTTCGGTTGATGAAAATACGCGCCTCAGAATGGACGATGGGCCTGAATATAAAGTTCCGCATTTTTACGCGGATTACGGGCTAATAAAAGAGTTGTTCGCAGAATTCAAAATTATTTCGATTGCACATATTGAGGATTTTTGGGAAAAAGGAGGCGAAACAAATTCCTCATTCCATTATCATATACTCGTAAAAAAAGACGGATAAATTATAAAAAAATTTGAAACGTTTTGCTGTTATCGAAGTCTTATAGCTGAGGAGGTGAGAGAATGGCGGATTTTGAGGCAATATACACCCTGCATTTCAATAACGTTTATAAATATGTTTTTTCACTTTGCCGGGATGAAGCGTTGGCGGAGGAAATCACTCAGGAAGCATTTTTTAAGGCGATGGAGCATTTGAGCCGCTTTGACGGAAAATGCACTCTCTATGTCTGGCTATGTCAAATTGCTAAAAACACATATTATACATACCTTAAAAAGCAAAAGCGTTTTGTGCCTGAAACTGATATTGGCCTATCCTGGCAAACAGAACCGGACTTTGAAGTTATGCTTTTTGATAAGGAAAGCGCTTGGATGCTTCATAAACTATTGCACCGGCTGGATGAACCGTATAAAGAAGTTTTTTCATTGAGGGTTTTCGGAGAGCTGCCATTCTATCAAATCGGAGAGCTGTTCGGAAAATCGGACAGCTGGGCAAGGCTTATCTTTTATCGGGCAAAAAATGAACTCAGGAGGGGTTTCGATGAGCGTAAAGTGTGAGCTTATTAGGGATTTATTGCCGCTATACTGTGACGGCGTTGCAAGCGAGGAAAGCAGAAAAACAGTTGAGGAGCATTTGCAAGGCTGCAATACTTGCAAAGAAGAATTGGGGCTGATGGCTGCTGATTTTAAAACTGTTTCTGCACAAACGGAGGATAAGAAAACAGCAATGGCAGCCGCCGCAGCTTTTAAGAAAATGAAGCGTAAGACGTTTCTTATCGATTTAGCTATCGCGCTGTCGGCTGTTCTGATTTTGGCGGGGGCGTTTGCGGGCTTTCATTGGTTTTCTTCTGCGCCGAGAGATGACCTTGACGCGCTTGCCCGAAAGGCAGCAGACTATTTTCACGCGGATGAATTAACCGTTACGAAAACCGCGCAAAGAGGGAACTATTTTGCGGCGCTCTGCACAGACAGTGACGGCAAATGGTATATGTGTGAATATGACAGAGATAAAATATTTGAAGATCGCTGGCTTGCCTGCGGCGGTTCGCCCGGCTTTAGCGCCGGCGAAATAGGAAGCTGGAATTTTGGCAGTTCTCAAATGGAGGCCGTCATTATCTTTTTCGGTGTTGATCTTTCGGATAAAGCGCGCTTTTATATGTTCAAAAATAACGGTATAACCTATACCTGCCCTATAGAAAACAATACCGTGCTTGATATATTTATTATTGCCGATGGCTATAGTGACATTAACGCCGGCGGTTTTACCGTTCTTGACGAAAACCTCCAGCCGCTGAGAGATAATCGGTAAATTGAATTTTTGTGAGGTAAAAATATGAGAAGAAAAGACAGAGAAGTGACAGATCCGAAAAAGATCGCAGAAGTAATAAGCCGCTGCTCCTGCTGCAGAATCGGTTTTTATGATGATGGGGAAGTATATATTGTTCCTCTGAACTTTGGATATACGGCAGAAGATAATAAATATACTCTATATTTTCACGGGGCAAAAGAGGGAAGAAAAATTGAATTGATCCATAAAAATCCAAAGATCGGCTTTGAAATGGATACGGATCACGAGGTTTACGCTCTCAAAGAGGAAGCTCTTGCCTGTGAACATACCGCACGCTTTCAAAGCGTTATCGGTAACGGCATAATAAGTATGGTAACTCAGGCTGAGGAAAAGAAAAACGGGCTTTCGCTTATTATGGAGCATAACACAGGGAAACGCGGATGGGCTTTTAACGAAAAGATGCTCAATGCGGTCGCTGTTTTTAAATTAGAGATCACAAATTTGAGCTGTAAAGAGCATAAATAAGAAAGAGGCTTCGCCGCATCCTGCGGCGAGGCCTCTTTCGGTTACGCCATCGCCGCCCTATAGGGCAAAAGTCGGCGGACGTTAAATTTTTTTATTTTAGCAGTATCTCAGCGTTTGTGCCATAGAAAATGTCGCTGTGTCCTGCGATCTTTTCACAGAAGCGTTCTGCGGTATCCCAGGTATTATGAATGTCAAATTCATAGCTGTGTCCCCAGATATAAAAGAGCATAGGCTCCTGTGGGTCGGCTGCAAGAAACTCATCTGCAAGTGCAAAGAGCTTTTCCGTTTCGATCATATGAACGGTGGGATGAAGAGTAAAGAGATTTTTCGGAAGCGAAAAATTGTAAGTTGCAACGGTGGTGCGCGCATAGGAAACGGTGTTATTCCTTTTAAGCAGCTCGGCAACTTCGGGGGTGTAGTTTACTCCGCCGCCGGGATAAGCCATGCCAACAACATTTTGTCCCGAGAGCGCGCTGAGATTTTTTTTGTCCTCTGTTACCTGCCTTAAGATTTCGCTTTCGTCCGTTAACTCGGCAAGGTTTGGGTGGGTCAGAGTGTGCGCGGCCACTTCGTGGGAGGAGTAAACTTTACGCACCTCTTCAGGGCGGATTTTATTGTGGCTCACCCTTTCTCCCTCGCGGACAATCTCTCCGTTCAGGCCCAGCAATTCGGAATTGATGTTAAAGGTACATTTAAGAGAGAATTTATTGAAAATTCTGATAAGGCGAATGTCCTGAGTTACGCCGTCGTCAAAGCTGAAGGTCACAGCCTTCATTTTTCCGTTCCACATATTTGCCTCCAAAATAATGATTGTATTTTTTTAAATTTATGATATTATAAATCTGATGTTTTTTGAATTCAAGTTTTTTTAGGAGGACAAATATGAATAATATAAAAATAGGCGGTGTTTTGAATGCAAGCGCGGTGGCTATGGGCTGTATGCGGCTAACAAACGTTCAAGGGGATATTGACCGTGTTATAGGTACGGCTCTGGATGAGGGAATAAATTTTTTTGACCACGCGGATATTTACGGCGGCGGCAGATGCGAGGCGCTTTTTGGCGAATATCTTTCTTCTCATAGGGATATAAGAGACAAAATTATTATTCAAACCAAGTGCTCTATCCGTCCCGGACGCTATGATTTTTCAAAATCGCATATTCTTTCGTCCGTTGAAGGGTCGCTGAAAAGGCTTAAAACAGACAGCGTGGATATACTGCTGCTTCACCGCCCGGATGCTCTTATGGAGCCGGAAGAGGTTGCCGAGGCGTTTAATGAACTCCAAAGTTCGGGCAAGGTTCGGTATTTCGGCGTATCAAATCACAATCCCCTGCAAATTGAGCTGCTTAAAACCGCAGTAACGCAGCCGCTTATTGTTAATCAGATGCAATTGTCTCTTACGGAGGCAGGAATGATAACGTCGGGACTTAACGTTAATCTAAAAAACAGCGAATCGGTTATGCACGACGGAAGTGTTCTCGACTATATGCGCCTTAAGGGTATGACGCTGCAGGCCTGGTCTCCTTTCCAGCAGGGCTTTATAAAGAGCCCGTTTGTTGGGGATTATGAAAACTTCCCCAAGCTGAATGAAAAGCTCGATGAGCTTGCAAAAAAATACGGGGTTGAGAGCGTTTCCGTAGCTGGCGCGTGGATACTTCGCCATCCTGCAAAAATACAGCTTATTTCAGGCTCAATGAACCCCGAGCGCATTCGCGCCATTTGCGCCGGTGCGGATATCACTCTCTCAAGAGAGGACTGGTATGAGCTGTATCTTGCGGCAGGCTACCGTTTGCCCTAATTTGATTCGGAATCAAATTAGAGTTTAGATTCCGGAATCTGCGCTTGGCATTATAAAAATCCAAAATCGCTTGCGATGTTTCTGAAATTCCGAATTCCGGATTTAACATATCAGTCGCCTGCGATTTTGGATTTTTTCAAAAGTTTTCTATTTTGGCTCTATCCATCCTTCCGGGCTGGTTGGAAGGAGGAGCTTTTCGGGACTGCCGCCGTTTTCCAAAAATTTAGAGTAGATATATGTCTTATATTCTTCGCTGTATTTATATTTCCAAAGGCGTTCTATTTTTGCGAAGTCCTCCATAGTTTCGTCCGGCAGCTTTGTTACGCTTTCTTTTTTATAGGGCAGCGGAACGCAAACGGTTCCGTCGCCTGTTATAAAATGCTGTGAAGCTATATCAATGGCGGTGCGGTTTGCCGCCTTTTTCGGAAGCTCGTTTTCAAATATTATGCGAGTTACGGGGAAAATCGCCGTATCAGCGCCGATAAGGCGGTAGCAATCGGAAGAAAGACCGGTGTGTCCGTGATGAGAAATCTGAACAACATCGCATTTAAGCGTATTTCCCCAGCGGCTTTCAAGCTTTTTGCTCGCCTTAAGTGACGCATCGCCGGGAATGAATACGCGTGACCCGTCAACACTCATCATAACCGCACAGGAGGAGTCGTTATAGTCATCTATATGCTCAGGGAAAATATCCTCAAATGTTGACATTACGTCAAAGGTGAGATTCCGAACATAAAAGCGCATGCCTGTGTGCAGTTTATATACGGGCGCGGGATAGGCTTCAAGCGTCTTAAACAGCTTTTCCGCAGTCTCGGGTTCCTCGTGATTGCCGTTCCAAACGGCATAGTCGGATGGCAGCAGATTCTGATAAAAGCCTTCTATTATAACGTCGCGGGTGTTATATCGCAAAAAGTCCATAAGCTTGCTTACATGATCGGTGTGCGCGTGTGTTATAAACCAGCCGCACACCGTGACCTTTTTATCCTCCGGTGTTCTTTCCCGCATAAATTTATAGATGCGGTCGTTGTCGTTCGGCTGAAAATAATGTCCGCTGTCAACAATAAAAAAGCTGTGGTCGGGGCATTGCACCAATAAACACATACCGCAGTCTATCAGCGTTTGATCGTTCTCAAAGGCGTAAAACACAGTTCCGTCTGTTCCTTCACACTCATCGGGAGTAAGGCGCGGAGTTAACTCATTTTCGGCGGCTGTAACGCGCATAGAGCTGTCGCAGGGGGTAAAAAACGCGTTTACCCGCAAACAGCCTTTTTTATATGCTGCAAACATATTGCCGTTTTGATCCCGTTTTTGCAGAGCTTCAAAGCCTTCGTTCGCCAAAGCGGAAAGAAAAGAGTTAAAATCGTTTTCAGTCACATTTTTGAGATACCGCATTATGCAGCCTTCGCGGCAGTCAAAGCTCCCCTCAAAAGAAACGGGCAGAGGGGGAAGCAGGGAAAAAAGCTTTTCAGATTTATCGGTAATGTTATTCATTATAAAATCCCCCTTTTTTATAATTCTACGGGTTGCAGATTCCCCGAGCGGTATTCGAGAATATTCTTTATTCCCGCGTTTTTAACTCTTTCCAGAGCGCCTTCAAAGGCGAAGCTGAGTTTTGTCATATCGTGGCAGTCGCTTCCGAAGATAACGCTTCCTTTTCGCTGAGCAATGCGTTTTAAGAGAAAATCCGCTGGATAGGGAACCTGTTTTATGCCCTTTGCCAATGCGCCGGTGTTAACTTCAATAGGAATATCCTTGTCCAGCAGGGCGTCTAAGGCTTCAAGCGCGGTTTTTTTATAAAAATCGCTGCTGTCGTTAATTTTGCCGTATTTTGTGAGCAAATCAAAATGCGCCATATAAAGAGGAGAAAGAGAGGCGCAGTTGGCCGCGTTTTCATAATATAAACGCACAAAATCGTTTTCATTTCCGCCAAGCCCCTCGTTTATGGCTCTTTGCATATCTTTGGGATCCCCGTCAACCGGATAATATTCGCGGTTTATTTTAACATAGTGTACCCCTGTTATAAAGTAGTCAAAGCCCTCCCTCATCTCGGAGGGTGAATAATAATCAAATTCGGTGCCGCACAGGATCTCTATTTTATCCTTATATTTTCTTTTCAGCAGCGAAACGGTTTTTTTGTATAAAGGGTAGTTTTCTTGCGGCATACAGTAGCTGATGTCAAAAGGTGTAAAGCTGTGATCCGAAAATCCGATGGTAACAAAGCCCTCTTGCAGGGCGGCGTTTACAATGTCATCCGGTTCGTTTTTTCCGTCGGAAAATATTGTGTGGGTATGTATATTGCTTTTTATCATAAATCTTTTCTCCGTCAGGTTTTCTTTATCGTATCATAATTCCGGCAATAAATCAATAATACTGCGGGCACTTGACAATTTTGTCGAAAAAGATTAAAATAAAGTCGAGTTTAATCTGAGAGGAAAATACTAAATGAATAAAATCCTGCTTGCCGTTATTGCGGCGGTCTGCTTTATTCTTGCTTTTATTATATCTTTTAACGTTTCAAAAAGCTCAACTCTGAAAAAGCTTGAAAAGCAAAGGCTTGAGGAGCAGCAGAGCCTTGCCGCTGAGCAAAGCTCTCGCGATGAACAGCAAAGCATTGAAAACGAAAATAATAATCCGAGCGCGGAACCGGGCAGCGAAGCCGAGGCCGGAACACCCGAAAACCTTTCGGCTCTTCCAACTCCGGCAATAGTAAATATGCCGACCGACTCAACCTGGAGCACTGTTCTTATAAACATATATTATAAGATGAACGATGATTACGAGCCGTTCCTTGCCGAGGTTGAGGAAGGCAGCAATATTCATCTTGATGAGAGAGTTGCCGCAGAGTATCTCAAAATGGCAGAGGCAGCCGAAGCCGACGGGATAAAACTCACTCTCGCCGCAGGTTATGTCAGCGCCGACAGGCAGGAGAGACTTTGGGATAAGCAGGTTGAAACGCTTAAAGCTCAGGGAATGTCTCAGGAGGAAGCGGAGCTTAAGGCGTCGTTTACCGTCCTTCCCCCCAAATGCAATGAAGCTAATTTCGGACTGAGCGTTGATATCGGCTGGCTCGGAGCGGATTTCTCAAGTTCCCCCGCCTATGTATGGCTCAGAGCGCACGCTGCCGAATACGGCTTTATTGAGCGCTATACTTCCGACAAAGAGGGCGTTACCCACTTTAACGCTTGCCCGTGGCACTGGAGATATGTTGGCGCTGATGCCGCTAAATACATAAGAGAAAACGGAATATCCCTTGAAGAATATCTCGGTAAAGTGAAGTAAAATATTATGTAAATCAAATCCGCACCCCGAAAGGAGTGCGGATTTTCGTATGGTACGGTTTATTTATTTTGTGTTTTTGCAGAGCTCAAACCACTCGCAGCTTGAGCAAATATTATTAAATTCGTCCGTTTCAAAAATTCTCTTTCGAGCTTTATTTGCAAGATATTCCCACGAAACATTTTCCCCGTAAGCTATTTCGCAAATGCCGAGAACAGAGCTGTCCATAAAGTCAACCTTTTGAAGCGAGGTGCAGGAGTTGTTTATATTATTGGGACAAACTTTGCAAAGCTCGTCACATCCCTTTGTAACTGTTATTTTAGTAATGGGCTCGTCTTTAAGCTTTGATACAATATCTGTCATATGCTCAGTAAAAGCTTCGTCATATCCGTGGCCTGTAAATTTTTGAATACAAAGCAGGTGGTGCGGTCTTAAATTCATATATAAATCTCCTTACCATTAAAAGCCGCAATCTGAAATATGTTATTTCTGATCGTTTTTCAGCATAGTTTTATATTTTATGCTGTAAACAGCCGAATATATGATCGACGGAATTGACATTGCAATTAAGATAACAATTCCGTTAAGTGTGGGCATCTCCATATTATGGGCTATCAAACAGAATATCAGCCACGGGATTCCCAAGAGCAGCCACGATGTTCCGCAGCGGCGGATATATCTTTTTGTCCAGGTTTTTTCCTTAAATTTTGAGGTATTACTTGAATTCCGAATAACCCTAAAATTCCGTATATTGACCAGAATATTGCCATAAATAAAATAACTTTCATATCAACTTCTCCAGATCTCTATCGATCTGATCTCGGCTTAATACGCATAAATTCTCATATGGATAGCTGCAAAGGACGCTGTCCAAAAACTGCACCCCGCAAAAATACGGGCATATTGATGTGTTTTTAACCGCGCACTTGTGTTTATCCGTGTTTTCGGAAACATTCCAGGGACAGGCGGAATTTCCGAAGTCGGAATTGCTGAAATCTATATCCATATTTGAGCCCATCAGTTTATTTATCTTATCCATAAAAAACCTCCCTTATTTTTCTTCTTTTCTCAACAAAAAAATTCTTTTTGAAAAACCTCCGCGCTCGTTATGCTTTTTTTCATAAACCTTTATCAGTTCGTTTGTTGAATGCCCCTTTGCTTTACAAAGAGCGTAAACAACCTCCAAAATATCTGCGAGTTCTTCAATTTCCTTGCTTTCGTGATATTCCGCAACCTCTTCATCAAGCTTTTTTTCTAAACCCATAATATATTCTTCATCATCCATAATCCGGATAACCGCCTTTTCACCGTTAGAAGCAATAATATCGGGTATATAGTCTCTCACCAATTTATTGTAATCCATTCTTGCTCTCCCTGATTAGTTTTATACTCTTTATTATACCGTTTACAAAGAGCAGCGAGGACGAAACAACAACCGTTATAAAAACATCGGGAACAAAAGCTTTCGCAACCCATAACGGCGTTGCAAAGAATATCGGAACAAGCAGCAATATAATAATCGGAAAAATCAAATAAAACAATATGAAAAGCAACGCAGTTTGAAGCTTTTTGCGGCGCTTTATTTTAATTGAAGCGATCGCCGCGGTCAATATAACCAACATAATCAGATCGATCTGAATATGGCTCAATACATATTCAGTGCTCTTAATTTCGTTGGGAGATTCCCCCAAAAGCATTAAGATAATATCCCATCCTATATCATCCATCATATTGTTTGCAACAAAATAATCGTTCACATTTGCTGTAACAGCAACTGCTATGTCGCTTTCAGGCAGGATAAAGATGCAGGAGGTTCCCGTTTCGATCAATCCGGAATGACGCAGAACAGTTTCGCTGAGCGGCTCCTTTACTATTGTCCAGCCATATCCGTAGCGGTAAGGAACGTCATCTTCCACATATACCGTATCTCCGTAAAACATTGTATTTATGCTCTGTTCAGATATAATGCCGTTCCCGCCGTTTAAATACATTTGCAGATATTTTCCCAAATCGTTTGCGGAAGAAGAAATATATCCTGCCGGAACGGTTATCCAGGCATTTTCGGATAAAGGATATTTATGTTTGCTTTTGATGCGGAAGCCCCAATAATTTGTGTATCCGTCAATCAATCCGTTTTGCAAACTTTCTTCAGGCGATGCGGCTGTGTGTGAAAGTCCAAGCGGCTTGAATATGTTTTTGTTTATGTAGTCATTATATGATTCGCCGCTCACAGATTCAATTATTTTTCCGAGCAGAGAATAATTAACATTGGCATAGTTATGCGTTCCCTGCTTGTTTATTATCCTGTAATTTTCAAGCGTCTGATGTTCGCCCAATCCGCTTGTATGATTTAATAATTGCCTTACTGTAATTTTATTGCCGTCGGTTGAGTCAGGCAGATAGGTTGATATATTTGCATTTAAGTCTATTTTTCCTTGCTCAGATAACCGCATAATGCAAACAGCCGTAAACGATTTGCTTACAGAGCCGAGCAGAAACGGCGTATCGCAGCTTTCGCAGTTGCCGTAGCTTTCGGAAAACAGCACCTTGTCCTTATCCGCAACGGTTACCGACATTGAAGGGATATGGGCGTTTTTTACGCAAGTTTGCAAAAAAATATCCATATCACTGAAAATATCCGTTTTTGAAGCAGGTTCTGTTTCGGCTAAAACCGATTGAGCGCTGAGTAAATATGTTATGCATAAAACAGCAATGCATATAAATGAAAATTTTTTGTTTTTAATCATTTTTTCTCATTTGTTTTGACCTGTATAAGCGTCAAATTCCTTCCTGCACTTTTTTGCCGCGGGAGTTTCGCACATTCCTCCGCAGGAGGTGCATTTAAGGGATGCGGGCATTTCCGATGCAAGCTTATGAGCTTCGTCCACAACCTCGTGAAACGGGATAACGGCGTTTTTGCCCGAAAGGGCGAGGTCGGCAAAGGTTATCGACATTGTAACGGCGGTTAAAACTCTGCTTATGCAGGGCTGGTTTTGTCCGCCCGGAATGGGATCGCACGGCCATCCGACTGAGGCCTGAAGCATAAGCGAAGCCGCCGCCTCAACCTGAGCGGGAGAGCCGCCGCACATATGCGTTATTGCCGCCGCGGCCATTGCCCCGCAAACTCCGCATTCGCCGGTGCATCCGAGGATTTCCCCGGTGGGATTTGTTCTCGAATAGCATATCGCGCCAACTCCCGCCGCAACAAGCAGAGCCTCAATTTCCCCTTCCTCGCTGCAGCCGCAGGTTTCGCTCACCGCCCTTAAAGCGGAATATAGATATCCTCCGCCCGTGCCCATCGGCCCCGGAACAAGCTTAACTCCTCTTTTAAGCGCCTGAACTCCGAAGGCATAGTGAACTGCAAGGGCGGTCACTTCCCCCGAAAGGGGCTTTTTTTGCTGTTCGTAATCACGCCAATTTCTGAAATGATATCCCGAAAACGGATCCTCAAGGATGTTTTCCTCCGATTTATAAACGGACTCGGTCTGCTCGCGCATAAACAGGCGCAGAAGCTTCATTCGTCCGATAATTTCCTCTTTCCCGAGTCCCGAGGCGCGCTTTTCATATTCTATTGCGGCTTCGGCGAGAGAGATATTATTTTTTTCGGCGTAGTTTTTCCATCCTGTGAAATCTCTGAAGAGCTGCTCTTTTCTTGAAAAGACAGCGCACACCGGAAGAATGGGAGGCAAACTGAACAGAACCTCGGCATCGGAAAGATTTGGCAGAGCGTCTTTTTCAGCGATGATAAAGGATTTGCCGTTATTATATGTAATACTCGCCCTTGCGTCCGACGGCAGTTCTGCTTTTCCGCTGCAAACCGTTAAAAAACCGTCGCCGATGAATTTGCAGGGAACACCGTTTATTTCAACGGTTTCAATCATACCTCCGCCGGTGGAATTGCCGAGAAGCGATACCGCTTTTCCGTCTTTGCCGGTGAGGATAAATTTAACTGCGTTGGGGTGAGAGCCGGGAGGAAAATCAATAAATCTGAACTCATAGCTTATTTGTTCGGCGAGCAATATTTCCTTTATATCAAACATACGCTCGTCGTCGGGAGAAAGCCCGTAGGCCCCCGAGAGCATACCGAGGTCTTCGCGCATAAGCCCGAACGTTCCCGCGAACGAGCCGTTTTTGTCGAGTTCAATAACTATTTCTTTTAGTTCATACTGTAAAAGAGAGTGGGCAAGTAAGCCCAGTCTGCACGGTCCCGCAGTGTGTGAGCTGGAGCCGGGCTGCATAACGGGGCCGAAAACATCGTTAAAAAAATCAGGGTAGTAGTTTATCATTTTATCTTCTGCTTTAATATTTCAGAGTGCTTCTCCGCAAACTCCGCCATCGCCTTAACCGTTTCTTCCTTAAGCGGAAGCGGGATCTCCGCGCGCCGGAGGGTTTCAAAATAGCCGTATTTTCCTCCGAGCGAGCAAAGGGTTAAATAGCTTTCCCAAGCGTTACCGCCCTCTGTTTTCTTTTTATATATCGAAAACGCGCCGAGCTGCGCTAAGGCGTAGTCAATATAATAAAACGGATAGAGGAAGATATGCTGCTTTTGCATCCAGAAGCCGCCGCTCTCTAAAAACGCGTTGCCGTCATAATTTCGCCACGGCATATATTTTTGCTCTGTTTCCTTCCAGAATCTTCTCCAGTCGGCGGGACCGGATTTCGGGTTTTCAAAAACTCTGTGCTGGAATTCGTCTACCGAAACAAGATAGGGTATGGTTTTAAGCGCGTCGCAAAAATGAGCGTATCTGTATTTATCAGCGTTTTCTCCGAAAAAGCTGTCCATATATGGATAAGCGAAATGCTCCATAGTCATAGAATGGATTTCGTTTATTTCGCTTGTTGAGCTGGATAAAAGCATTATGGGAAGCCTTCGGGAAGCATAATAAGCCTGGAAAGCGTGTCCTGCCTCGTGAGTTAAAACGTCAACGTCGGCGGAGGTGCCGTTGAAATTTGAAAAGATAAAAGGAGCCTTATAGGAGGGAAGCATTGTGCAGTAGCCTCCGAGATGCTTATTCTCCCTTGTTACAAGGTCATAAAGCTCAAACTGCGTCATAAATCCGAAAAATTCCTCTGTTTCGGGGGAAATATCGGCATACATATCGTTTGCCTTTTTTATAAGCTCCTCAGGTGTTCCTATGGGGGAGGCGTTGCCGTCCGGGAAAACGAGGCTCTCATCATACCATTGAAGTTTTTCAATTCCGAGCCTTTGAGCCTGCTCTTTAAACATTTTATCGCATACGGGAGTTATGTATTTCCTGACTGCCTCTCTGAAAACGGCGGCGTCCTTTGAATTATAGTCGTATCTGCCTCGGGAGAGATAAATATAATCGATATAACTGTTATATCCCAGTTTTTTCGCTATTGAACAGCGCAGTTTAACGAGCTTGCCGTATTGCTCTTCAAGAGCAGGGGAAACTCCCTCATATAGCTTTGCCCATTCGTTAAACGCGCTTTTTCGCTCTTCGCGGTCAACCGACTGCATATGCCGCAGAAGTCCGTAGAAATTGCATTTTTCTCCCTTGAACTCAACCGAGCATCCCGCGGCGGTTTTAGAATATGCCGTTGTTAGATTGTTTTCCTTAACGCTCGGAAGAATTATGGCAGGGCTTAACAGCTTTTTTTGCATTTCGGCGCTCTTAAAAAGCTGAGAGCCGTATTTTTCTTCCATTTGCGTACGATAGGGGCTGTCAAGCAATGCGGATATAGCCTTTTTGAGCATCGGCATAAGCATAGGGATGGCTTTATTATAAAACTTCATCTCGCCGTCATAAAACTCGTCCTTCATATTTGCCGTGTTTCTAATTTCAGCAACTACATACATGGTTCCCGCTTCCTCAATTATACGGTTGCATTTTATAAATGCCGCGTCCGCCTGCTCAAAGCCGGAGGCGTTTTTAAATTCCTTTATACCCGCAGAAAAATCCCTTTTCAGTTTTTTAACATTCGGGCGTTCATATTTGATTTCACTGAATTTCTGCATATATCTTCCTCCTGTTCATTTATATGGTACTAAATATTTAAAAAAAATCAAGAATTTTTTTGTTTGTATGGTGAATTGCATAAAAGTTGATAAATATGTATTACTTTCGTAATATTTATGATTTATATTTTTCACGTTTATAATTGCGGAAAAATAATTTTTGAGGTTTGATTTTATGAAAATGAAAAGATTACTTTGCTTATTTTTAGTTTTGCTGCTTGCGCTTCCCGCCTGCGGCAAAACTAAAGCTCCTTCGGATCCTTCGTCGGACGGTGACTCACCCGATTCTGAGCCATCTTATTCCGAGATACCGGAGGTGAAGAGCGATATTTCGGTATATCAGCAGAGCTTTATTGCCGATATCGTTCGCCCTGTTTCATCTGCCGATGTTGCAAGAAATAAGGAATATGTTGTTAGCGATGATAAGGTTGAAACCATAATATCTCTTATTGACGGCGCGATAAATTCTCCCGATTTGGAGAATTTGATCGGGGTTAACATAGGTGAAACGGTAAAGTCGCTGATAAGCGGTGTTTATTCTGATTCCCTCATAAACACCATAGTGAGCTTTCTTTATCCATTAGTTGCAAACGAATTTACAAAGGTTTGGGCGGGGCTTCCCAAGGATATGTCGATAAAAGGCGTTGACACGGGCGTTGCTGTTGTGCCCAAGGCAAATGTTAACGCCACGCTGGATATTCAGCCGATTGAATATTCATTAAAACAGATAGATTTTTATATTTTCCCATCAACTCTTGCCGAAATACTCCCCGAGCAATATTCCGAGGCGGCCGAAAAGCTGCGCCTTGCGGTAACACCCTCGCTTTACGATAAAGAAAACGATGTTATTACCTCCCCTTGGGACGATGCCGTTTTGTTCAACGAAAACGGAGATCTTGACCTCAATTGGGGCGTTACCGACCGCGAAAGCTTTATAGACGCCGCTTCTGCCGCGCTTAAGGGCCTTGAGCCGCTGCTTTTAGCCATTCTTTGCAATAAGGCAGTCGATAACCACGGCATCATAGGCAGCGGCGATGGCTATGCCGCCGTAATATTTGACATATTAAAGCTCGATATGAAAATAACCGCAATTGAGCTTGTTCTCACCTGCACGGCAAATTCGGGCTACAACAATACAGTTGCCCCCATCTTTGAGGCTTTGGGGCTTACCGCGCCGGACGGCGACAGCTTTTCGTCCGTTCGCGATATAGTTGAAAGAGGCCTTATTATCCCCATTGAAAACCTTCTTGACACTATGCTTAAAGCTCCCGTGAGCTTTATTCTCTCAGCCCTTCCGAACATTGCCTATGCTATAGAGGGCGGACTTGTTTCGCCGCTTCTTTCAATGCTCAAAACGGATATTGCCTACACCGCAAACGCCGAATATACCGTTCAGATAGCCGGAGACGGCAGAATGGACGGCGCTTATAAGGCAGATAAGCCCATAAAAATTGACGTTGGCGAAATGCTAGACCTTGAATCAATGGGAATAGACCTTTCCTCTTTGAACGGCCTTCTCTCATTCGTTGCCGAAAAACTCAACTTTACTCTTCCCCCAATAGAAGGAGCTAAGCTTGCCACCCTGGGAGAGGTCACTTGGCACGATACCGTAAGAAATGACTGGACCTATACAGGCGTTCAGAATTCTCAGGCCGCATATATAAAGGCGAATAAGGCCGATGTATTGCTGTTTTTGCTCGATTATGTTTTCAATCTGCTGGGCAGCGACGGCATAAAGGATGCCCTCCTCGGTGCGATAGGCGATTCGGAAGCTGTTTCATCAATAATCAATAACGTTCTTTCAAATCCCAATACGGTAATTGCCGCCGTAACAGAGCTTCTTGTTCCTCAGTCCTACACTTCCTCTGCGGGGATAAACTGGAAGTCTGTTTCTCCGTCCGGAAGCGCCGCGTCTATGCTTTACACCCCCTTCTGGACCGAAGCAAAGGCCGATTATATGCTTAATAATCTCTCCTCGCTTATCGACAACATCCTTTCGCTTGTCGGCTTGGAAATAGCTGGAGTTAAAGCGGGAAGCCTTTCGGAGCTTATTGACGGTCTTTTGGCTTCAGTTGTTACCGCCGACACCTTAAATAATCTTGCAAAGACTATTTCAGACGCCATTTCGGGACTTGGGCTTTCTTCAACAATAACCGATCTTCTCAAAAATATGCTGGGAATTGATCTCGGCTACTGGAACTCCTTCAGCGCTTCCTTTGCCGACGGCGACAGAGACGCTTTTGCAAAGAGCGTTGCCAATATGATTTCCCCGATTCAAAGCCTTCTTGATTTCCTGCTTCTCGGACAGGATATCGCCGTTTCCCTTTCAACCGCCGAGGGCGGCAGCAATGAGCTTATAAGGCTCCACGGCTCAAACGCATATTCAACCGCCATAATTCCGCTCTTGGAAGCATTCGGCATAACAAATATACCTTCCATTTCCGAAATGAAGGCGGACAGCAAAAGGCTTATTCCGTTTGTTGTTGACTCGGTGTTCGGAGTTCTTGATGAAGTTAAGGCTGACCCGATAAACAAGCTCTTCGGAGTTTTACCGAATCTTCTGTATTTTATTTACAGCGGCGGACTTACAAGCACGGTAAACAACCTGCTTTTCAGCGTTGATGTTCTTTTGGACGTTATCCGTCCGATATATGATATAAATATCAGTTCTCTTATTGACTTTGACATACGCTTTGAAAAAACCGATGTTATGACTCTTCTCTCGGGTCTTATATCGGATCTTCTCAGAGATAAACTCGGAATTGATATTGCCATCAACTTAACAACCGCGCAGGTGTTTAACGCTCTTGTTTCTGGAGAGACCGAGAGCTTCACCTCCGCAAACGGCAGAACGGCTTACAGAATAAACGAGCAGACCGTTAATAAGAGGGATATGCTCACTGTTATTTATGACGTATTGCTCAATGAACTGCTTTTCTCGGATAACACTCCGAAATATCTTAACTTCGCAAAGGAAAAGCTGGGCTTAAGCGATTCAATTTTCGGCTACATTGAAAAAATAGTTCCCGCTCTTAAAGAGGCGGATGAAAACTATCCCGGCTCCGGAAAGGCTCTCATCTTCTGGATATTCTTTGCTGCTGAATCCATAACCGGCGCAATAGGTTCGAGCGATTCGTCAGTAACCGGAATAATCACCGCGCTTGTTGGAAGCGGGTCTCCCGAGAAATGCGCGTTTGCGAGAAGCGAGCTTTTTAATGACATAACAAACGAGGGATTTGCGAATATCCTTTTCGGAATTCTGAAGCCCCTGTTCAGCAAATAAAAAAATATTTTTCCGCTCGAAATGAAATGCACCCCAAAAGTTAGACAAAGTGAAATAATGTCTAACAGGGGGTGCATTTTTATGCCAAAAGGAGAGCAGAAGAAGATGTATACAGGAGAATACAAGCAAATGGTTGTAGATAAAAATAGACAAGAGGGATTAAGCTATCGAGAAGCCGAGCGGCAGTTTGGAATTTCACGAGGGATAACCACAAAATGGGAAAGAATCTATTATGAAAAGCACAGAACGGACGAAGATAAATACAAGGAAGTAAAAGAAAAAAATCTCCGATATATTTGCTGAGAACAAAGGCAGATACGGCTGCAGACGTATAATAAAAGAACTTCGCAATCGTAATTATGTGATTAACCATAAAACAGTACTGCTTTAATGAAAGAGCTTGGCCTTGTATGCAAAGTCAGAATGAAGAAACATCATTCATACAAGGGTGAAATTGGCAAGATTGCGCCGAATCTGCTTGAACGGGATTTTAGTACAACAAGCCTAATGAAAAATGGGTAACAGATGTAACAGAGTGCAGTTTATTCGGACAAAAGCTGTATATTTCACCCATACTGGATTTATACAGCGGAGATATCGTTTCTTATACGATTCATAACAGACCGGTTCTCGGTATGGTGACAGAAATGCTGAAACAGGCATTTAATACGATATCCGATGGTTCTAATCTGATCGTGCATTCCGATCAAGGCTGGCAATATCAACATAAGCACTATCAGAAGATGCTGAAAGACAAAGGAATCATACAGAGCATTAGCCGTAAGGGAAACTGTTTGGACAATGCCGTTATGGAAAACCTCTTTGGTTTGCTGAAAACTGAGCTTCTGTATCTGCAAGATTTTGACTCGCTCGCTCAATTCCGTACGGAATGGGAGGAGTATTTTGATTATTACAATAACCGATAGGATCAAGCTAAAATTAAATGGCTTAACACCTGCTCAACACAGATATCAAGCCATTTTGGTTGCTTAATATTCAATTTGCACAAGGTTTTCTTAAAAACTTTGTCTAACTTTTTGAGGGCATTTCAAAAGAGCGGAGTTTTTTATGAACTTTATTTATTCTTCCAAAACCTCTGCGGATCTTTTCAGATACTGAATGATGTTTAAGCTCTGCGGGCAAACGCTTTCGCACTGACCGCACTCTATGCAGGCGGACGCGTTAAGCTCGTCGCGCTTATATTGGTTCTTTGCGCGTTCTAAATCGTTATACATAAGATAGCGGTTCATAAGCTTGAAAACATCGGGTATTTTTATCTCCATAGGGCAGCCGTCAACGCAGTAGCGGCAGTTGGTGCATTTTATCGTTTCGATTGCGCTCATAGCCTTTTGCGCCTTTTTTATAACCTCCTGCTCGGCTTCGCTCAGGGGCTTGAAATCCTTCATAAAGGATACGTTATCTTCAACCTGTTCAAGGGTTGACATTCCGCTGAGAACGGTTATAACGCCGTCTATAGACGCGGCGAATCTTATTGCCCATGATGCGCAGGAGGCATTGGGGTCGTATTCCTCAAAAATTTTTCTTACGGATTCGTGTGGATTTGCGAGCATACCGCCCTTAACAGGCTCCATTATAACAAAGGGAACGTTATGCTTTTTTGCAACCTCAATATTTGCGCCGGACATAACGTCGGGATCGTCCATATCCGTGTAGTTAACCTGAAGCTGAATAAAGTCAACGTCGGGGTGTTCGGTTAAGAGCTTGTCGAGCAGCTCCGGACCCGAATGGAAGGAAAAACCCCAGTTTTTAACAAGGCCTTCGGCTTTGAGCTCCTTAACATAATCCCAAAGTCCGAATTCACCGTATTTTTCATAGTTGCCTTCCTGCAGAGAGTGCAAAAGATAATAGTCAAAATATCCGGCTCCGGTGTTTTCGAGAGATTTCTTGAACTGCGCTTTGGCATCCTCGGGAAGAGGGCCCTTCCAAACGTTCATTTTTGAAGCGAGAGTATAGCTCTCTCTCGGATAACGCTCAACCAGGGCTTCGCGGGTAATTACCTCCGAATCGCCGTAGGCAAAGGCGGTGTCAAAATATGTAAATCCCGCGCCAATAAATTTGTCCACCATAGCCTTTATCTGTTCTATATCCGCCTTTGAGGAATCGTCCTTATCCCTCGGCAGACGCATAAGCCCAAAACCGAGCTTCGGAGTTTTTTCTCCGAGATATCTTTCCATTTTTTCTTCTCCTTTTCAGTAATGAGGATATGATAGCATAAAAAAATTATATTATCAAGCGTTTGACTTTTATTTGACAATTTGTTAAAAACTTGTTATACTAAAATTAAAATATAAAAGGAGAGTTGATTTATGAAATACGTTATTCTTTCATTTTTCAGACGCTGTATAGCGGCGATAACCTCGTTCTTTATGGTAATTGGAGGGGGAGGCTCTGCTCTTCCCGAGATTCCCGAAGCAGATCCGAACACGGTTTCGGCGTATAATGCTGAAGAGGCGGATTATTCTCTCGGCATTGACGCGGGCGAGGAAGTGCACGATATAAGCGATTTGCTTTTCGGCATCTTCTTTGAGGATATAAACTTTGCTGCCGACGGCGGACTTTACGCCGAGATGGTTGCAAACCGCTCATTTGAATTCACCCCTCTTGCCGCGGGAGATCAGCTTTACCACTACAGCTCGGTAAACAACGCAGTTCTTGACGTTAAGATAGACGATGCCCAAAACGGCCTCAATATGAACAACAGAAATTATCTTGTTGTTTCAAATCCGCTGGGCGGCCTTGCCGGAGTTCAGAATATGGGCTTTATGGAGGGTATGGCAATTGAAGAAAAAGCATACACCTTTTCCGTTTACGCAAAGGCGCTAAACGGCTATGACGGCGGCGTTACCGTTCGTCTTGTTGCCGGAGATGAAACGGCAGCCGAGGGAGTTATAGAAAAAATAACCAACGAATGGACAAAATATACGTTAACGCTTGAAAGCAAAATAAAGGCTGATAAAGACGTTTATATTCAGGTTCTCATAAACGAAGGGGTTGCGGCGTTTGATATGATATCGCTCTTCCCGGAGGACACTTATCACGGACGTGAAAACGGCCTCAGAAACGACCTTGCAAAAAAACTTGAAGAGCTTCAGCCCAAATTCCTGCGTTTCCCGGGCGGATGCGTAATAGAAGGCTATAATATTCCAACTGCCTATCGCTGGAAGGATTCCATAGGCGTTGATAAAGACGGTCAGCCCCTGCTCTTTAACGATACTTACGGCGATGTTGCCGCGAGAAGTCAGGGCGAAAACATATGGACAGACCATTCCGCAACCGACGATCCCTGGCCCTGCTTTATGACCTACGGTCTTGGTTTCTATGAGTTTTTTGTTCTCTGTGAGGATTTGGGAGCATCTCCCGTTCCCGTGCTCAGCTGCGGACTTTACTGCCAGATGCGCGGTATGCACGGCGAGGATATGAACAGCGCGGATTTTGCCGCGTTTATGCAGGATATGCTCGACCTTGTTGAATTTTGCCGCGGAGATGAAACAACAGTATGGGGCAAGGTGCGCATTGCTATGGGGCACGAGGATCCCTTTGAAATTCAGTATATCGGCATAGGAAACGAAAATGAGGGCGAGGAATATTTTGAGCGTTATCAGGCGTTCCTCGATAAATTCAATGAGGCAAGGCTTGCTGACCCCGAGCTTTATGATGGTATTGAGCTTATTTATTCCGCAGGTGCCTCCGATGCTCTTAACGGCGGCAACCATAAAAAGGCATATGAATATGCCGAAGAGCATATAGAAAACGGCAACGTTACCGCTTTTGCAGGAGCCATTGACGAGCATTATTATCAGACCCCCGAATGGTTTCTTAAAAACGCCGACTACTATGATGAAAATAACTACAGACGCTCTGCCGACGAGCTGACCGCCACCGTCTACGGCGGCGCGATCCCCGTGTTCCTCGGAGAGTATGCCGCAAGATCAAACCGCCTTGAAGCGGCTCTTGCTGAGGCGGCATATATGACCGGTCTTGAAAGAAACGGAGATATCGTAAGAATGGCGGCGTATGCCCCCTTGTTTGCCAGTGCAACTGCAAGCCACTGGTCTCCCAATCTGATTTGGTTTAATAATTCCGGCGTTACAACATCGGTGAACTACTATGTTCAGAAGCTCTTTGCCAATAATCAGGGAACGAAGCTCTTAAAGAGCTCTCTTAACGGAGCCGCTGTTGAGCAGCAGGATCTTCAGGGCAGAGTAGGCGTTGGAACCTGGTATACCGAGGCCGAGTTTGACAATCTTCTTGTGGTTGACAACGAAACCGGCAAAACTCTCATTAAAGATGATTTCTCAATTCCGAATTTCTTCTGGAACTGGCAGAACGTCAATAAGGGCAATTTTAAGATTAAAGGCGGAAAGCTCATCCACGAAGGTACCGATATGAGATACAGCGATATAGGCGACGTTGCCTATATCGGTGTTAACAACGATATGAAAAACTACACCTTTACCGTTGAGGCAACAAAAACCGACGGCGAAGAGGGCTTCCTCATTCCGTTTGCCGTTCAGGACGCGGATAATAACTATTTCTGGAATATCGGCGGCTGGGGCAACACCGTTTCCTGCCTGCAAAATATGAGCGGCGGAATCAAAACAGGTCAGATCCTTAAAACCGTTTCCGATTTCAGAGTTGAAACAGGAAAAACATATCTTATCAAAATAGTTGTAAACGGTTCGGCGGTTCAGGGCTATATCGACGGCGAGCTTATGTTTGACTATGACACCGCTTCCCCTGCTGAGGCTGAGGCGTATTGCGTTGTAAGTACAGACGATAGAGGAGATATAATAGTTAAGATAGTAAACGTCACCGAAAGAGTTAAAACCGTTGCCGTAAGCATTGAAAACGCAGAAGTTGCCGATTCGGCAAGCGTTCAGCAGCTCAAAGGCGAAAATCTTACCGATGAAAACGTTTTCGGCGAAGAAGAGACCTGCTCCATTGAAGAATTCACCCTCTCCGGTATTTCAGAGCAGTTCAATTATGCTGTTCCCGCATATAGCGTAACTGTTTTAAGAATACCTCAGAAATAAGGAGCTAAGAATGAAAATATTAACAACAATTTGTCTTATTTTCAGCTTTTTATTTGGTTCTATGCGCTATGGCTTTGTGCCTACGATAGTTTTTGACGCTTCCGGCAGCAGCGAAGCCATATCCTCCCGTGCGTCCGGCTATCTTTACGGACTTGCGGAGGAAAACGTTCCCGACAAACTTATGGCTGAAAGCCTTGATATATCCGTTGCCTCTCAAAAGGTTATAGGAGGTTTGCAGCATCCTATAGGCGATGTGGATCACGTTGCCGGGAGCCTGAGTGAGACCGATTATATCGTTGTTTATCTTCAGGATGCTTTTTCAACCTGGTATTATGAAAATGACGCTATCTATGAAGTGCGCAGAAACGGAACCTACGATTGGCGTCAGTTTGTTCAGGACGAATATTTCCCCAAGGTTCGCGATGCGGTAAACGGGCTTAAAGATAAGGACTATGCCGATAAAATTGTTTACTGCCTCTATAACGAGTGCGATAACGGCGTTTGGTTCGGCACCTGGCAGGAGGAAGGGCAGTATGCCGCCTTTGACGAAGATGGAAGAAACAACTTCTTTGAGGCGTGGGCTGAAACCTATGAGCTCGTTCGCTCAATAGATGAAAACGCAGTTATAGGAGGCCCGGGGTATTATGAGTATAATGCTCAAAAGGAATATGATTTTCTTGCCTACTGCAAAGAGAACAACTGCATTCCGGACGTTATGATCTACCACGAGTTGGCATTCACTTCGGCCGATGACTGGGATATCCATGTTGATGAATACAGAAAAATTGAAGCCTCTCTCGGAGTGTCTGAGCTTCCCATTATCGTTACCGAATACGGAACGATGGAGGATTGCGGAAATCCGTCAAAGATGTTTAAATACATTTATAAGATCGAGGAGACGGGAACCTACGGCTGCATAGCCTATTGGAGACTTGCAAATAATCTCAACGATAATTCCGCCGACGGAATTTCCCCGAACTCATGCTGGTGGCTTTACCGTTGGTATGCCGATATGAGCGGCAGCCGTATGAATAAAAAGGTAAACGATTTGTTCCACGCCGATTTTGAAAAGGCGGTAAAACAAGGACGAAACCTCAGAAACAAATATTTTAACGGTATTGGCTCTGTTAATGAAGCGGGAGATAAAATCAGCATACTTGTTGGAAACTCCTCCTATACGGGGCAGGTGAGAATAAAAAATATCTCCGAAAGTGCAATAGGCAGCAAGGCTCACATAACCGTTGAGTCCGTTACTTATCAGGGGCTTGGCGGAACCGTTTACAGCCCGGTTAAGATTTCAGAATATGACGCTAAAGTCACCGGCGGCTGCCTCAATGTTAAATTAAAGGATATGGACGCTGAAACGGTTTACCACATTACCGTAACTCCCGCAACGGGCGGAGGCTGTTATAATAACGCCAATATCCCCGTAAGATATGAGTTTGAAAACGGCAAACTTCTCGGAGCGGCTTATACCTATGATTCAGCTTACGCAACAACAGGCGAAACTGCGGGTATGGTTGGCGGAATAGAGCAGCCCGGCGACGGAGTTCAGCTCTCCTTCAACGCTCCTGAGACCGGTGTTTACAGCCTTGATATTATTTACGGAAAGCATAATGACGGCTCCGCCCCCGACGGAAGAGTGAGCGCGACCGCTTTAATGGCTATTGACGGAGTTCAGAGCGAGCTTGAGCTTAAAAATACGATAAAGAGCGAATATACCTCAAAGATAACTCTCACCGCCGAACTTAAAAAGGGAAGCCATACTATAAGCTTTACCCATAAGGACGGCACCTATGTTCTCGACAGTATGCTCGTTTCCCTCTATGAACAGCCCTCCGAGATTTCGGTTTTATGGGATGAGGACAGCTCCGGAATGCTTGCCGTAGCCCCCGAAAACGGATGGTATACGGTTGATACCGCAGCCGCTTCATTCACTGTAGACACAGCCGTTGCCCATTCAAATACGGTTTATCTCAGGCGCGGACTTAATCTTATTAAGATAGACGGGGCATCAGAAGTTTGCAAAATAACTTATGCCGACAAAACCGATAACTTTGTAACGGTTCTTCCGGGGGATATGACGCTCTCCGACTGCATCGTTTCTCCGAACGGAGCCTTAACTGGCATAACTAATGAAGGCGGTTCTGCCGGGTTTACCGTAATGGCTCAAACTGCGGGCGACTACCGCGTAACGCTTGAATATTCAAATAACGCCGAGGGCGGTTATCACGCCTATAACGTTGACCTCATTGAGCAGTATGTTACCGTAAGCGTAAACGGACAGACCGATAATGTTTGGTGCCGCAATACTTACAGCAGCGAAAACAGAAACACGGTTACATTTAACGTAACTCTCGCTGAGGGCGAAAACGCGTTTACTCTGTATAACGACGGCAGCGTCAGCTTTGCCGGACAGAGCACAGCCGCTCCGGATATTTACAGCATAACAGTAAATCCTGTTTGGGCTGATTAAAAAGAATAAAAAATCGACCCGTTGTGAAAAAAATTTCACAGCGGGTCCTTTTTGTGTTAAATTTTCGCATCTTGAAAATTTAAGTCTTATGTGGTATACTTAAGTTATTCTTCTGAAAGGCGGTGAGAAAATGATGCGTTCGCTCGAATTTATTGAAGAACTCGGCTCTGAGATCCGATTTATGTTCGTTAAGGTGTTTGGGGCGCTGTTCCTTGTTTTGAGCTTTCCGTTCAGGCAGCTTTTAAGGCTGTTTCTTGCCGTTTATATTCGCCTTAAGCGCACCGCAAAGAGCAGCTTTAAGAGAGTTGTGGGCGATGAAAGATTTTTCACCGGAAGAATATTAAGGGCTTTTAAGGGTATATTTTTCGCTCTCAAAAATAATCCCAAGTCTGTTCCGGGCGTAATAAAGTATTATGCGGTTCGTTCCTCAGAGCGCTATGGCGGGCTTGTTAGATATCTGATTCTTATAATAATGCCCGTTGGCGCAGCCACGATCCTTGCGCTTACGCTGCTTCACTATGCTTCCCTCTCTCCGGCTCTGAAACTCAGCGTGAACGGAGAGCTTTTAGGATATGTTTCCTCTGAAAACGACTATATTTCCGCCAGAGCCGACGCCGCAGAAAGGCTGAGCCTCGGAACCGATGGCGAAACTGACATTTCGGCAATTCTCCCCGAGGTGAGCATTTCTCCGGAGCTTATAAGCATAAATAAATTCACAGGCGAAAACGCCTTGAGCGAAAAGCTTATTGAGATGTCGTCCGCTCAGATAACAAGCGCGTGCGGAATAAGTATTGACGGAGAGTTTTTGTGCGCCGTAAGAAATGAAACGGACGCAAGGCGAGTTTTTGATACGATACTCAGCGAAAATTCCGATAGCGACGGCAGCGGAATAGTTTCATTTTTGGAGGATATCCGCTATGTTCAGGGGCTTTATCCCGATACAGACGCAGTTATCTGGGATGCCGCCGAGCTTATGGAGCTTCTTGAATCAGCAAAAAGCAATGACGTTTATTATACGGTGTCCGAGGGCGAAACTTCATCTGACGTTGCCGAAAAATTCGGGCTTACTCCTTCCCGCTTTAATGAGCTTAATCCGAAATATTCCGGCGAGGATGAAATACCCGAGGGGGAAAACCTCCTTGTTTATAAGGCAAAGGATTTTCTCACGGTTAAAACCGTTAAAACAGAAGTTGAAAATGTAACGATTGATTTTGAGACGGTTGAAATACCAACTGATCTTCTCTATATAGGGGCAAGACGCACCGTTGTTAACGGTGAAAAGGGAGTTCAGCAGGTAACAAAAATAGTAACCTACGTAGGCGGAGAAAAAACCGGTGAAGAGGAGGTTTCCCGCATAACTCTGAAAGAACCCGGCGCAGAGAGGATCCAGGTTGGAACAAGAGCTCTCGATTCCTCCTATGTTGCAACAGGAAATTACGGCGGTCTTCTGCTTTGGCCTGCGGTTGGGGCAAACAGAATAAATTCTGACTATGCTTACCGCTGGGGAAAGATGCACAGGGCTTTGGACATCGGCTCATATTCAGGCAGCAGCCTCGGAAAAACCGTTGTTGCCGCCGCTCAGGGCACGGTGGTTGTTGCCGGCGTTCATTCAAGCTACGGCTACTATGTTAAAATTGACCACGGCAGAGGCATGCAAACCCTCTATGCCCACTGTATGGCAGGTTCGCTTATGGTAAAGGTGGGCGATAAGGTCTATGAGGGACAGCCCATAGCAAAGGTTGGTCAAACAGGCTATGCAACAGGCCCGCACCTTCATTTTGAAGTAATAATAAACGGCGTAAGAGTTGATCCGAAGCCGTATCTTGGGATAAAGTAAACTAATCAGGAGACAGGGAGTATGGAGCAAGACACCGAAAAAAGCGCCCGCAAATTCAGCGTTGGAAATTTTATTATCGGGCTTATTGCCATTGCGCTTGCAGGATGCGGGATTTATTTTCTTGTAAGCCTTGGTGTGAATTATTATAAAGAAGTTCAAAACGAAAAGCAGATTTTCAGGTATGAGGAATTTTACAGCTTTATTATCCCCGCCGCCGCAATTGATATTGAACCGTTCGAGGATGTAACAAGCGCAAAAATGTCGGAGCTTGTTGAAATGTCGGTTTGGTCTGTGCTGAATTCCGGGCTTGACCCAACCGACTATGAATATTCATCCGACTCCCTTTTGCTGCCGGAAACGCAGGTTGAAGAAGCGTTTATTAAATTTTTCGGAACCGAGCTTACTATTTCCCATGGCACCGTTGAGGGCTACGGTTATGAGTTTGTTTATAACGCAACGGGAAAGGTATATGAGATCCCGCTAACAACGATAACTCCCATCTATACCCCCATTATATCAGAAATTGAAACAAAGGCGGGAACGGTGTCTCTTACCGTTGGACTTCTCAATTCGGGGCTTTATTCTCAAAACGCTGCAACAGGAGAGCTTACCGCTCCCGAGCCGGATAAATATATCAAGGTAACGTTCAGAACAAGCACCTCCGGAAGATATATCAGCTCCGTTCGGGCGTTGTCTGTTCCCGAAACGGCAACCGCCGACGTCACCTACGAAACCTCCCCCGAAACCGATCAGAGCTCCGAAGAGAGCAAAACCGATGAAAACTCCGCGAACTCTGAAGAAAACTCTGAAAATTGACAAAAAATTTAAGAATTATCTATTGACATATTACAATGTTTTTAATTATTATATATACTAGAGAAATTTTGGAGGTATTTTTTCTATGAAAAAAAGTAAGATTTTTGTTTTGATTGTTTCGGTGCTGCTTGTGCTGTCATTATCAGCCTGCACCACCGTAACCATAGTTATACCCTACGACAGCGTTGCCGGTCTTTTCGGTAATGCAGCCCCCGCAAACCCCAACGAACAGTCAACCGGAAATGAAACTCCCGTCAATTCCGACCAGACTGAAGCCCCTGAAGTTGGGAGCTCCGATGCTGAAAATAACAACACTGCTCCCTCTGAAAACACAACTGCTGCTCCCTCTGATAATACTACTGCGGCTCCCTCCGAGAACACAACCGCCGCTCCCGAAAATACCACCGCTGCTCCCGAGAATACTACTGCCGCTCCCGAAAACACAACAGCAGCTCCCACCTCTTCCGTTCCAACAACGAAGGATGAAATAGTAGCCTACTATGTTGAAGCATACAACAAGATCGCAACCGATTCCAAGTCCGTAACCAGAACATATGACTACACTTCAAACTACAACAATATTCTTGAAATAAACAACAACTCTACCCTTGAGGGACTTGCCAGCAGTCTGATGAAACGGTTTATGGTTGAAAACACCGAGGCTGTTGCGGGAACCGCAAGCGATCTTCCTCCCGTCGGAATAACCAAGCTCTCTATTTCTCCCAGCCAGATAGGCAGCGCAACCATAAGCGATAAGGGCTCCTATTATGAAGTAACCCTCACCTCAACGGGAAGCGATTCAAATTATGAAATTGATGCTAAAGCAGGCTCAGGCTCTGCGGGCGTTATCGGACCTCTTCTTCGTTCAGAGGATGTTGCCGGTGCGGCAGGCAGCGCTATAAAATTTGACGGACTTCATTCCTGGTATGGAACCGCCAAGGTTACTGCAAAAATAGATAAGGCAAGCGGTCATATAACTGAATTGAACTATAATACTCCCTGTGTTCTCCATTTCGATCAGGTTAACGCTTTTGTGGTTAAGGTTTCAAACTGCAATATCGGACTTCTGTTCCAGCAGGTTTGGAAGATAGCTTACTGATAATTGATAATAAATTTTACCCCCGCCATTTTGGCGGGGGTAAAATATTGCAAAAAAAATACGGCTGACAGCAATATGCTGTCGGCCGGTTTTTTGAGTTTTATTATTACTCTGCGTAAACGCTTACCTTTTTGCGGTCCTTGCCTAAACGTTCAAACTTAACCTTGCCGCTTACAAGAGCGAAAAGAGTGTCGTCGGAACCCTTGCCCACGTTATTGCCGGGGTGAATGTGAGTGCCGCGCTGACGCACTATGATGGTGCCCGCGTTCACAAACTGACCGTCGCTTCTCTTTGTGCCCAGTCTCTTAGACTTTGAATCACGGCCGTTACGGGTTGAACCCATACCTTTTTTATGAGCGAAAAGCTGAATGTTTATCTTAAGCATTACTTACACCTCCGTTGTTATCTTGATGAAGTTGGGGTACTCATCTGAAAGTCCTTCCAAATGGAGCTTCAAACCCCTGATGATTTTTGCAGCGTCCTCGCTGCCGGAAAACTCAAATTTCATATACCCGTCGCGAACTCTTGCTTCGGCCTTTACTCCTAAAACTTCTGTGACGGTGTTGGCTGCCATATATGCCGCCGATGAAACCGCCGCGCAAATTATATCGCGCCCGAGTTCGGCAGAGCCTGAATGCCCCTTAATTATAAATCTTGCCGAAGAGCTTAACGGAAAACTGAATTTTGCCTCGATCATTACGCATTGATAGCGGTAACTTCGAGCTTGGTGTAGGGCTGTCTGTGGCCGAGCTTTCTCTTTTCGTTCTTCTTGGGTTTGTAGGTCATAACGGTTATTTTCTTAGCCTTACCGTTTTTAACTACCTTAGCCGAAACGCTCGCGCCGTCAACGTAGGGGGAGCCGACCTTAATGCCGTCGTCGCTGCCGATAGCTATAACCTTGTCAATAGTTATTTCGCTGTCTGCGTCTGCCTTTAAAAGCTCAACATAAACTGTATCGCCGGCCTGAACCTTATACTGCTTTCCGCCTGTTTCGATGATTGCGTACATTTTTTTTCTCCTTTATAAGTCTCGCTGCGCCGGGCGGGCAAAACCTCTTTTTTCGCATAACAAAACGAGCCCGTTACATGCGGCTCAAATATGATATCATTTATTTTCCTGCTTGTCAAGTTTTTTTTGAATGAGGTAAACTGTCAATCTAAACAAATTTACTCCTTTTTTTGCAAAATATTTTTTTTCTTTATAAGGTTAAAGTCACTTGTATTTTTATATCAGGCAAAGTATAATATTATTATAAAACAAATTTCGGGAAGATATAATGAGAAATACCGATTATATAGATTTTAACCGCGATACCGTAAGGACGAAAACCCGCAAAAGGATATTTTTCGCCGTTTTTGCGGCTCTTTTCTGCGGTGCGCTGATATTTACCGTTTTGCTCGCGCTGAATGATTTCAGCATAGAAAAATTTATCGGAATTGAGGAAACTGGTACCTCTGATTTAATTGAAGATGAGAGCGAAACTGAAATGAACGAAGAGCCTGCGGAGCTTTTTTCGGATAAGGACGCTCTCGGAATGCTCTTTTTGTGTTCAGACGGAAAAGAAATAACCTTTTGCGATATTATTTCTTTTTCAAAGGCTGAAAACAGCGTTAAGGTAAAGCCGGTTTCGCCGGAGCTTATGATGACCTACGGCAACAGAGAGCTTACTCTGAATGAGCTGTTTTCTTCCTTCGGCGTTCCCGAGGCGGTTTCCGCATTCTCAGAAAAAGGCATCGAGATAAGCAGATATATATCCGTAACGGAACCGAATTTTAAGGCTCTCATCCAAAAGCTCGGAAATATTAAGGTGTATTTCCCAAATGACGTTGACTTTACCGTTGATTCGATAAGATATCAATATTTTTCCGGCACAAACGAAATAAGCTCAGATGCTCTTTTAAGCGTTATGAAAAACGCTTTTTCGGGCGATTCTGCTCTCAGTTTCCAGGCTCAGGCGGTTGCAGGAATTATCGAAACCTATTTTACCCCCGAGTTTTTTGAGAGCGACAACGGTATGTTTTCTCAGCTTATAAATCTGATAAACGGAAATATAACCGCGTTTGATTATGCCGAGTATAAAAATGATATTATCAGCTTTCTTTCAGGAAATCCCGACATAATTGTTTTAAGTTAATAAGAAAGGCCGCGTTAAATGAAAAAAATAAGAGCGCTCGGGCTCGTTTTTGCAGTTTTGCTCATCCTTTGTTTTTGTTCATGCTCGTTTGGGCAGTCGGTATATTTTTTGTTTTTCGGTTCAAATAATTCAATAACCTCTCTTGACGGACAAGTTCTTGAGGAGCCGGATTTTGTTGACTATCCTGTTTCAAGAATTCTCTATTCCGGGCTTTCTTCTTTGCAGCAGCAGGCTTACAGGCTTATATATAACAGTGTTTTTTCGCATAAATCAAAAATTCAGATACCTAAAATAAGCCAGTCCGAGCTTACTGAAGTTATGATTGCCATAAGGGGAGATAATCCCCATTTGCTGTGTCTTGACAGAACCTACACATATTATGAAGCGCCGAAAAGCTGTTTTGTCCTTCCCGATTACACCCGGAATGCTGAAGAATGCGCCGCTTTGACTTCGCTCCTTATGGAAAAGGCAAGGGAACTGATTTCGTCCATACCCGAAAGCGCCGATGAATTTATAAAAGAGCTGTATCTTCACAATTCGATTTGCGCTGAATGCACCTATGCCGACGGAGCTTTTTCCGACAACGCCTACGGCGCGCTTATCGACGGAAAAGCGCTTTGCGAGGGGTATACTATGGGTTTTAAGCTTCTGCTTGATATGGCTGGGTTTACCTCGTCTGTTGTTCGCGGAAATGCCGAAAATATAAACGGAGAAAAGGATGCCCATATCTGGAACATTGTAAAGCTGGGAGCGGGCTGGTATTATACGGACGTAACCTGGGACGACCCCATAACAAACTCGGAGCTTTCAAACCTCCGGCATTCATATTTTAATATTAGCGAAAAAGAGCTGTCTTTAAGCCATTCGGATTATGTTCTTCCGGACAATATTACCGTTTCAGGCGGAAAGTATGATTATTTTATCCACACAGGCCTATACTTATCTGAGGATAACCTGCAGGAAAAATTAAACGAAAAAATCGGAGAAGCTGCATTGCAAAACGGAGCGCATTTAGAGCTTAAGTTTGAAAGCTCGCATCTCTTTGATGAAACTGTAAAAGATCTGTTTTCAAACGGCGGGCTTCAAAAAATTGTTTGTTCCTTTGTTTCTGCCGACAGCTTCCTCTGCTCCTATTCAACCGATAAGGACGTAAACGTGCTTCACATTTATCTGAGTTTTCAATAGATTTTAATTAAAGGAGAGATATTTATGGCAATTCTGATAACAGGCGGCGCGGGCTTCATCGGTTCGCATACCTGCGTTGAAATGCTGGAAGCGGGAAAGGAGATAGTTGTTATAGACAACTACGCAAATTCCTCCCCAAAGGCGTGCGAACGGGTAAAGGCGATAACCGGAAAGGATTTTCCCTATATTGAGTGCGATATAAGGGACGAAGAAAAACTAAACAAGGTGTTTGCATCTTATAAAATTGACGCCGTTGTTCATTTTGCGGGGCTTAAGGCTGTTGGAGAATCCTGCGTAAAGCCTGTTGAGTATTACGACAACAACGTTGGCGGAACTCTTACTCTTCTTAAGGCAATGAAATCAGCCGGAGTTAAAACTATGATTTTTTCCTCCTCCGCAACCGTTTACGGCGGCGAGAATCCCGTTCCGTTTAAGGAGGATATGAAAATCGGCGGAACAACTAATCCCTACGGCACAACAAAGCTTTTTATTGAAAATATTTTAACTGACCTGTGTAAGGCCGATAAGGATTGGAGCGTAAGCCTTCTTCGCTATTTCAATCCCATCGGAGCCCACGAAAGCGGTATGATAGGCGAAGCCCCAAACGGCACTCCAAACAACCTTATGCCCTATATAGCTCAGGTTGCCGTTGGAAAGCTGAAGCAGCTTAGCGTTTACGGCAATGATTATAATACTCCCGACGGAACCGGCGTGCGCGATTATATCCACGTTGTTGACCTCGCAAAGGGGCATGTTTTCGCCTGCAACAGAGCTCTTAGCGTAAAGGGCTGCGAAATATATAACCTCGGAACAGGCAGGGGCGTAAGCGTTTTGGATCTTATTAAGGCGTTTGAGAGCGCAAACGGTATAAAGATACCATATGTGGTTGTGCCCAGAAGACCCGGCGATATTGACGTTTCTTATGCCGACGTTTCAAAGGCGCTTAATGTGCTCGGCTGGAAAACCGAAAAATCCGCAGAGGACGCCTGCCGCGACAGCTGGAACTGGCAAAAGAACAATCCAAACGGATATGATAATTAAAATTTAACCGGTCGAAAGACCGGTTTTTTTTTATTTAATAGGAAACTTCTCGTTTCCTATTAAATAAAAAGATTTTAAC
>JAFLUL010000010.1 GCA_022508845.1 Oscillospiraceae bacterium
CTTAAAGACCTTGAACAGAACGGCGGAGCCGACAGCGTTAAAGAGGAATATGAATATCCAACAAACCGCGACGCTTTCAACGCCGCATGCGATGCTTTCCACAGCGTTCTGAAAGAGGCACTGAAATAAAGATTTTAATAAAATCATACAAGAACTAATGCATAATTCGGGATTCGAAATGCGGAATTTCGGAAAATCGTAAACGATTTTTGATTATTTAAATGCAGCTTTTTTAAGTTTCATTTACCGGCGGAAACAGAAAAATAAATTTCTTTAATTCCGAATTACGCATTACGAATTCCGAATTGTTTTTTTGGAGTGATAATTATGTCATACATACCTATGACCGAATATGACGGAGCAAGCGAAGAAGTAAAGCGCGAATACGACGACCAGACGTTAAAACACGGCAGAATAACAAATATGAAGCGAACTCTTTTGCATAATATCCCTTCATTTAAGGCATATATGGAGTGGTACACCCTCTTTGACGAGCTGAAACCCGTTTTAGGGGAGCGCGCTCTGCAAATTTTTTCGTATGCAATTTCAAACGGAAACGACTGCGAAATCTGCGGATCATTTTTTAATAAAATACTCAAAGATAACGGTGATGATCCGGATGATCTTAAGCTTAACGAAACCGAAGAGCTGCTCTACACCCTCGGCACCGCCATATCCGTTGACCCCCACGACATTCCCAACTTTATTTACGACGGGCTTAAAAAGCATTTCTCCGATGAGGTTATAGTAACTATTTTTGCTTTTGCGGGGCTTATGTACGCCACAAATCTTTTTAACACCGTTTGTAAGGTTGATCTTGACGAAGTTTTATACGACTATAACATTTTTAAAAAGGAGAAAAAATCAAATGGCTGATTTTATAAATAAAACAGCGTTTATAACCGGCGCCGCTCACGGACAGGGCAGGGCAACGGCGATAGCTCTTGCGAAAGAGGGAGCGGACATCGCCGCTTTTGACGTTGCAAAGCAGATAGAATATCCGAAATATGAGTTCGGCACCTCAGATGAGCTTAAAACTCTTAAAGAGGAAATTGAGGCTCTCGGAAGAAAATGCGAAATTTTTGCAGGAGACGTAAGAGACGATAAAGCCGTTTCAGCCGCGGTTGAGGGAACCATATCCGCATTCGGCAAAATTGACATACTCTTCAATAACGCAGGCATCTGCGCCTACGCAAGAGTTCACGAGATGACCGACGAAGAATGGGACGCGATGATAGACATAAACCTTAAAGGTCCGTTTATCGTTACCCGCAGAGTTGTTCCCTATATGATGGAGAAAAAGAGCGGCGTTATAATCAACAATTCATCCGTTATGGGACTTCGCGGAGGAAACCGCCTTTCGCACTACACCGCCTCAAAATGGGGACTGACGGGACTTACAAAGGCTTGGGCAATAGAACTTGCTCCGTATAATATCAGAGTTCTCTCAATTCATCCAACCGGCGTAAACACTCCGATGAACGACGGCCTTGCAGCTATGGAGGGCAAAACCCCCGAGGAAATAGCCGAAGCCAGCGCAGGAAATCTTCTTCCGGTGCCGTGGATAGAGCCTGAGGATACAGCAAATCTTGTTCTCTATCTCGCAAGCGATAAGGCTCGCTTTGCAACAGGATCGCAGTTTGTTCTTGACGCGGGTCTATTGTCTGTATAATCATCGGGAGGGATTTATGCTTTATAAAAAAAATAACGAAAACACTCTAAGCGACTCTCTTTTTAAAAATCCCACCTCTGAATACAGAGGCACACCCTTTTGGGCCTGGAACTCTTTTTTAACGAAAGAAGAGCTTTGCCGTCAGATAGACGTTTTTAAGGAAATGGGGCTCGGAGGCTTTCATATGCACGTCCGAACCGGCCTTGAAAACAAATACCTTGACGAGGACTTTTTAGAGCTGGTTAAAGCGTGTGTTAAAAAAGCAAAGGACGAGGATATGCTCGCCTGGCTCTATGATGAGGATCGCTGGCCTTCCGGCGCGGCAGGAGGAATTGTTACAAAGGACGAAAAATACCGTGCCCGCTGCCTGCTTTTTACAAATCAAAAACAGGGAGAAATATGGAATGTTGTTGATTCACGCTCAGAGGGCGGCAGAAGCGGCAAGGGAAAAACAATAGCCTGCTACGATGTTAAATTAAACGCGGACGGCCTTTTGACCGAATATAAGAGAATAGACGAAAACGCAGATGCCGAGGGCGAAAAATGGTTTGCTCTTCTCGAGATCCATCAGTCCTCATCCTGGTATAACGGCGAAACCTACGCCGACACTCTGAGCGAGGAAGCAATAAAGCGTTTTGTTGAGGTGACGCACGAGAGCTATAAAAAGACGGTGGGTAGCGAGTTTGACAAAACAGTTCCCGCTATTTTCACCGACGAGCCTCAGTTCACCCGCAAAAAAACGCTTGAAAGAAGCCTTGCCGAAGGCAGAACGGACGTAACTCTCCCCTGGACGGACAGCGTTCCGAAGGGATATATGGATACCTACGGCGAGGATATTCTAGACTATCTTCCCGAACTTTTCTGGGAAAAAGCCGGCAGCGGCGTTTCAGTTCACCGCTACCGCTACCACGACTATATTTCAGAGCTTTTTGCCCGTTCTTTTGCCGACACCGTTGGAAAATGGTGCAGAGATAACAAAATAGCTCTAACCGGTCATATGATGGAGGAGCCAACCCTCAAATCGCAAACAGCGGCTCTCGGAGAGGCTATGCGATCCTATCGGGGCTTTGACATACCCGGCATTGACCTTTTATGCAATCGCCACGAGTTTACAACGGCAAAGCAGGCACAGAGCGCGGCACATCAGTTCGGCAGAGAGGGAGTTCTCTCAGAGCTGTACGGCGTTACGGGCTGGGACGCGGATTTCAGAACCTACCGCCATCAGGGCGACTGGCAGGCAGCCCTCGGAATAACCGTCAGAGTGCCGCATCTTTCCTGGTATGCCATGCAAGGAGAAGCAAAGCGCGACTATCCCGCGTCCATAAGCTATCAATCAGCCTGGTATAAGGAATTTTCGGAGATTGAAAACCACTTTGCAAGGGTAAACACCGCGCTTACAAGGGGAAAACCCATTATCAGAGCTGCAGTCATCCATCCCGTTGAGAGCTACTGGCTCCACTGGGGACCAAACGACAAAACCGCCGCTGTTAGAAACGATATGGACGAGCGCTTTCAGTCGCTCACCGAATGGCTGGTTTCGGGACAGATAGACTTCAATTTTATAAGCGAAGCTCTTCTCCCATCTCTTTGTGATAAAGGGTCAGCGCCCCTTAGGGTTGGAGAAATGGAATATGACGCCGTTATCGTTCCCGCCTGCGAAACGTTGAGGAAAACAACACTTGATCGCCTTGAAGAGTTCAAAGCTGCGGGAGGAAGGCTCATCTTTCTTGACAGCGCGCCTGCTTATGAGGACGCCCTCCCTTCGGACAGGGGTGAAAAGCTTTATAATATCAGCGAAAAGGTGAATTTCTCCCGCTCAGCGGTGCTCGGCGCCCTCGAGGACTTAAGAGAGGTTCGCATAAGCTATACGGACGGCTCGCCTTCTTATGAGTTTCTGACCCAGTTAAGGCAGGACAACAACTGCCGATGGCTGTTTATAGCTCACACCTATGAGCCTTGGAACAAGCATCTCTATTCGGGCAGACGCGTTTTTATAACCGTAAAGGGTGAATATTCTCCCTTGCTCTATAACACATCAAACGGCGAAATAAGCCCCGTAGGAGCGGACTACATAAACGGAAACACAGTTATAAAAACAGTAATTTTCGGTTATGATTCCGTGCTGTTAAAGCTCACACCTGGCAAATCGGACAAAAAAGCCGCTTTCCCCGCCGAAACTAAGGGAGAGCGAGCGTTTGTAACCCGACCTGAGAGCTTCTCGCTCAGCGAAGAAAACGTTTTGGTGCTCGACAAGGCAGAGGCGAGCGTCGACGGCGGCGATTTCCTCCCCGAAGAGGAGATACTGCGGCTTGATAATATTTGCCGCGACGTTCTCGGACTGAAGCACAGAGGAGGGCATGTTAAGCAGCCGTGGGCTATGGAAAAAGAAACTCTTACCCACAGCGTTACCTTAAAATTCCGTTTCAGGAGCGAAATAAGCGTTTTGGGTGCGTCCCTTGCCCTTGAAAGCGCAGACAAGGCAAAAATAAGCTTTAACGGCAAAGAAGTGCCAAACAGCAAAACAGGCAATTTCATTGATATTGCAATAGATAAAATTAAGCTCCCCGAAATAAAGCAGGGCGAAAACGAGCTTATAATAACCTACCCGTTCGGGAACACCTTCGGACTTGAAAACGTTTTTATAACAGGCGATTTCGGAGTTCGTACCGAAGGCGAAAGAGCCGTTATAACCGAAATGCCGAAAGAGCTTTATTTCGGCGATCTAACGCGCCAGGGACTTCCCTTCTACGGCGGAGAGGTTCGCTACCGCTTTAAGGCAAAGGCGGTAAACGGCGGACTCACAATTCGGGTTTCAGACTATTTCGGAGCGGTAATAAAGGTAAAAATAGACGGCAAACAGGCAGGACATATAATCTACCCGCCGTATGAGCTGAAAGCCTCCGCTCTTGAGGACGGCGAGCACGAAATTGAGCTTATACTCTATCTCCACCGCTACAACACTTTCGGACCTCTTCATCTCGTAAACGAGGGGGATGCATACCACGGCCCCGACGCCTGGAGAACCGAAAACGAAAACTGGAGCTATCAGTATGTTCTCAGACGCACGGGAATCCTGAAGTCGCCGGAAATTTTTATTGATAAAAAATAAGTCCGACCGAATAAGACAGACTTTGCAGAAAAAAAACGCTATCATAACGGTAGCGTTTTTTTGCGCATAAAAGAAGAATGAAAAAATAACGGAGGTCAAATTTTGAATATAGCAACCGAAAATGATAAAATGACCGTTATTCTTACCGGAGAAATAGACCATCATACGGCAAGACCCATTCGGGAGGAAATTGATTTTGAACTGATAAAAAAGAAACCTGCAAAGCTGATACTCGATTTTTCGGGCGTTACTTTTATGGACTCCTCGGGCGTTGGGCTTGTTATGGGCAGATATAAGGCCGCAAGGGCTATAAACTGCCGAACGACAGTTTCTGGACTTAAAGAGCGCGACAAAAAAATAATGCAGATGTCGGGGCTGATTAACGTTATAGAATTTATTTAACGGGTTGGGAGGAAAACAAAAATGAAGAAATTAAATTATTTTAAACTTGCAATTCCTGCAAAATCGGTAAACGAAGGCTTTTCACGCGCCGCTGTTTCGGCATTTGCCGCGCTTTTCGATCCAACGGTTGAGGAATTAAGCGACATAAAGACCGCCGTCAGCGAGGCGGTAACAAACTGCATAGTCCACGCCTATAAGGAAAAGGACGGAGTTATCTACATAGACGCGAGCGCCTACGACAACGGGAGCGTTAAAATTAAAATACGCGATAAGGGCTGCGGAATAGCGGACATAGAAAAGGCGCGCGAGGCTCTCTTTACAACCTCGGGCGATGAACGCTCGGGTTTGGGCTTTACGGTGATGGAGAGCTTTTCCGATAAGCTTTCCGTGCGCTCAAAGATAGGAATTGGAACAACCGTAACAATAACAAAACTCATAAAATCCCGCTGAAAGAAGAAAAAATGACTCTTACTGCTGAACAAAAAAAGCTGGTTGAGGAGAACCTGGGGCTTGTTCACTCCTGCGCAAACCGCTTTCGTGGGCGGGGAACCGAATATGAAGATCTTTTTCAGGCGGGAAGCGTTGGGCTGATAAAAGCGGCGATGGGCTTCAACAGCGAGCTGGGCTTTAAATTCTCAACCTACGCCGTTCCGGCGATACTCGGAGAAATCAAGCGGATATTTCGGGACGGCGGCGACGTTAAGATCGGAAGAGCATCAAAGGAAAAAGCCCTTTTACTGCTGAAAATAAAGGACGAGCTTTCAAACGACCTCGGAAGAGAGCCGAGCATCGGCGAAATAGCAAAAAGGGCGGAACTTGACATAAGCGAAGCCGCCTGTCTTATTTCGGCCTGTATGCCGGCGGTGTCGCTCACCGATGATGAAAACGGCGAAAACGACATTCCCATTGATCCTCCGGATGAAAAGCTGACCCTCAGTCTTGATCTCAGAAACGCAATAGGAAAACTGAACGAAAATGACCGCCTGCTATTGTCGCTGAGATATTATAAAGGACTTACTCAGAGCGTTACCGCAGGCATTCTGGGTATGACGCAGGTGCAGGTCTCGCGCAAAGAAAAGCAAATTTTGAATAAACTGAAAACTTTACTCAATTAGCGTGACAAAAAAAATAATATATGCTATAATTATACCCTATCGAATAAATTCTCATTGCTTTTGCATTCGATGGGGTATTATCATATTATTTATACAATTTATTTATACAATAAGATTGTATAATAATACACGGTAAAATAACTAAAATAAGGATGGATTTTATGGCAAAATGCGCAAACTGCGGATATGCGCTGAAATTTACCGACTGGAAACCCGAATGTCCTAAATGCGGCGTCAACCTGAACTACTTCAAGGCCAACGAGATTCTTTTGGCGGAATCGGAAAAGGCCGAAGCAGAACACGCGAAATTCCAACCCAAGGTAGACAGAGCAAAAGCTGCCTACGCCGGTTCGATATTTGCAATTCTCAGAATTATTTTTACTCTTCTGCCGATAGCAGGTCTGTTTTTACCTCTTTGCAGATATAACGGCGAAAGCGTTAATGCTCTCTGGCTGTATAATTATCTGTCAAAAGCCGATATAGGAGCTCTTTTCGGAAAGATCCCGGTTGCAGTTTGCCTTGTAACTTTGCTTCTTTCGGCGGTAATGATGATAATTTGCCTTGTATTTATCGTTATGTCTCTCGGCAAACACGGCAAAGGCAGAACAATAGCTCTTTATGCGGTTATGCCTGTTTGCGCGGTTATTTCCGCTGTGTGCTATACCGTTATCTCCTCGGATATGGCGGATTCGGCTGTTTCCTACGGAGCATTTGTTTACATAGCTCTTCAGCTTTTCAGCTTCGGTTGGAATCTGTTTGTGGTTAAAAAGGGTATCCCCGTTAAGTATACCCCCTGCATCGTAGGCGGACTGCCGAGCGATGAATACTTCGGCTATGTTAACAGCGGTATGCCGCTCAGCGAAATTCGCCGCAAAATGCTTGTTGCACTCACAAAGCTTCAGATTGAAGCAGAGGCAAAAGAAGAAGCAACTGAGGAGGCGGCAGTATGAGCAGATATTCACTTCCCGAGGCCCAAAGAATTTCCCAAACCGGAACCGATAATGAGGTAAACAGAAAAATAGAAAAGCTTGTTAACGTTGACAGGCGCGTTGTTTCAAGAAAAGAAACCATAGGATATATGCTCTTTGACGCAAACAACGGCTTTAACATTGACGGACACAAGAGCCTGTTTGTAGACAGTATACTTAAAATCGACCTCAAAAAACAGTCGCTTTTTAACGCCATAGGCGGAGTATGGGATATTGTTGACGACTTTGCAATAGGCAGCCTTATTGAACGCACACGCACCCGCTGGGGAAAGTTTGTTCCCTATATCTTCGCAGCAGGTATTCCCTACGCATTTTTTGCCACCATCTATTGGCTCCTGCCAACAATTTTCTCTCAGGAACACATAGACAACTTAAACTACATTCCCAAGTTCATTGCCTTTATGCTTTTGGAAATGGTAATGGAGGCATTCTCAACCTTTAAGAGCATAGCGGTAAGCGGTTATCTTTCAACAATAACGCCCTATCCGTCTGACAGACGGCGGCTGCTGGCAATATCAAAATATTTCACCATCATCTATTCGCGCATTCCCGATATGATAATTGAGTTTATGCTTGACTTTATAACAAACGGCGTAATATTCAAAAACCAGGACAGCGCAGAGATGATAAAGCTTTCGCTTATGATTGTAGGCCCGCTCACAGTTATAATTTCGGGTGTTGTTGTAACCTGGTATTCAACCATTGCCAAAGAACGCGTTCACCAGAGCATAGAGCGTCCCTCCATCAGTCAGAGTCTTAAGGTGGTGTTTGCAAACCGCCCGGTTCTTGCCTATATGATATCAAGTTCTTTAGGCTCGTTCGGAACAGGTATCTCAACAAACAACTACTACCGCTGGGTTCTGTTTATGACAACCTTTGAAACCATTGCCGGTATTCCCTCGTTCTTCTTCCAGCCCATAGGTTTTTCACAGTATAACAAGCTCTCACAAAAATATTCAACAAAATCGCTGTTTATGGTGGGTCAAACCTTTGCGAAAACACTGTATATCCCACTTTGGTTCTACGGTATGTTTATAAAGGGCAAGGACGGCAAGCCCCTCTTCACAAACCGCTGGGCAATGCTTCCGCCAACAGCCGTTTGGGAGATATGCTACGCCATATTCTGGGGTGTAAGAAGCGTTTCGCAGGATGAGATAAAAAATGAACTTAACGACTATATCGAATGGAAATACGGCTATCGAAACGAGGCAACTCTGTCAATGGCGTCAACCATCTTCGGTAAAATACCCGGCAGGATCAACGGTATTCTGGAGCCTATGTATAAAGAATGGATAGGCTACGATCAGACCGCCTACCCCGAAAAGAGACCCCAGCCCGAAAAGGCTCAGAAATGGATATTCTCAATGGCAACGATTATAACAGCCATTGTTGTTTTGATAGGCGTTATGCCCATGTTTTTCTATAACATAGACAAAACTATGAGAGATAAAATGTATTCCGAATTAAACGCTCGCCGCGCCCTCACCGCTGAGCAGATAAACGATGAATACGATGCAGAAAAGGCAGAAGACTGATGCTTAATTTCAAAAACGGCAAATTCACCGTCCTTCAGGTGAGTGATCCGCAGGATCTGCAGATAGTAAGAAAAACTATGCTCAGAATGCTTGACACTGCCTATGATAAAATTCAGCCGGATCTCATTTTGCTCACGGGCGACAATACCCTCGGAAACCACTTTGTTGACGCCGTTCCTGTTTACAGCCGCCTTACTGTTAAAACAAAGTCGGATGAATTAAAGCAGATGAAAAAAGCCCTTGCCTATGTTCTTGACCCGATCGCAAAACGCAATATCCCCTTTGCGATGATCTACGGCAACCACGACAATATGAACAAGGTGAGCAAAGACGAGCAGGCGGATATTTATCGCTCATACAAAAACTGCATCGGGCTTGATAATACGGATAAAAGCGTTGATTGCGACACCTATAACATCCCCATATATTCGGAGGATAAAAGCAGAATAGCCTTTAATATCTGGATGCTCGACAGCGCGGGTTATGATAACGTTAAAAAGCAGGGCTATGTTCACGTCCTTCCCGAAACGGTGGCGTGGTATAAAAGAGCAAGCGCCGCTCTGAAAGAACAAAACGGCGGCATTCCGATTCCCTCAATTATGTTCCAGCACATTCCTATGAGGGAAACATTGAAGCTTATTGAGGAATGCGACAAAAAACATGGCAGTGTTTTGAAAGAGGGAAAATACTACCGCCTTAAAGACGGAGTTAGCGGGGTTATGGGCGAATATCCCAGCGTCTGCTCCGAAGAAATCGGGCAGTTTGAGGCTATGAAAAAGGCCGGAGACATAAGGGCCGTCGTTTTCGGTCACGACCACATTAACCGCTTTGAAGGCAATATTGACGGCATAGACTTCATTCAAACGGCCGGCGCCTCATTCAGATCCTACGGCAGCAAGATAAGAGGAGTAAGATCGTTTACTTTATATGAGGACGGCAGCTACAAAACCGAATATTTCACCTATTTTGATTTATGCGGCAAAGCTCCGTTATCATTATTAAGATACTTTAAGGATGCCGATGAATTATGGAAAGCGAGAGTTGCGCTTGCCGGGGCGGCGCTTACCGCAGCGGCAGCCGGAACAGCCGTTAAAATCATAAAATCAAAGCATAAATAAAGCAACAAAAAACGCGGTAAAGATTTCTCTTTGCCGCGTTTTTCTTTTTTTCAGGCGCTCAGAATAGATTTTCGACTTCAGCCCTTACCTCATCAAGAGAGGTGAAAAGAACTGAATGAATGCCAAATTCCCTTGCCGCCTCAACGTTTATTTTATTGTCGTCAATAAACACAGTCTCTTCGGGTATCAGGGAATAACGGCTTATCAGGGTCTTATATATTTTTGCCTCGGGCTTGCAGCAATTTTCCTGATATGAAAACACTCCGCCGTCAATAAGCGAAAAAAACGGGTATTTTGAAATAAATTCATAGCTCTCAACTGAAAGATTTGAGAGAATAAATATTTTATATCCCCGACCCTTAAGCTCAAAAAGATAGTCTGCCGTATCAGTCTTCAAATAATGGATTTTAACCCAATCACCCGTTAAAACTGTTTCAATATCCTTTTTTAATGAAGGGTATTTTTTTATGAGGGCGGCTGAAAGGTCATCAACGGTTTTATAGTCTCCCCTGTCGTGCAGATTCCAGTCCTCTCCGAAAATAACGCCCAAAAGGGTTTGCACCTTTTCGTCGGAAAAACCGAACGAACGAAGATATGCAGCAGGATCAAACTCAACAAGCACCCGTCCGAGATCGAAAACAACGTTTTTTATCATATATAAACCCCTCTAATCTATTTTACTCCTTAACCAGTTTTACAGGATAGTTTTCAGAAACAACAAGCTGCTGTCCCTGCTCCGAGCATATCCAGTTATAAAGAATGCGCTCTGGGCTGTTCTTTTCGGCCGACGCTCGTATAACAACATAAAAATCGTTTGAAAGCGGGTAACTGCCGTTGCCTATTGTCTGATTAGAGGGAGCAATGCCGTCAACAGCCAATATTTTTGCGGTATCGAGCTTATCGCTCTCCATATTCGTAAGGTAATAATAAACGGTATAGCCGAGAGCGTTTTCGCTGTTTTCATACTCGGCAACTGCCTCAAGAAGGCCAATCATAGTGCCGATACGGTTGCCTTCGGGCGGATCCATCAGCTCATCGCCCAGATTTATGAGCTTATCAAAGAGAGTCTGGCTGCCGCTGTCGGGATTGCGCTGATAGGCTATTATATCCGCATCTTTTCCGCCCAAATCCTTCCAGTTTGTTGTTTCTCCTTTATATATGCTCTTTATCTCGTCCGTTGAAAGAGATTGAACGGAGTTGTCTTTTGAGCAGATAAAAACAAGGGCGTCGATTCCGATTGGCGTCATTTCAAGCTCTTCGCCGGAATTCTTTATATATTCCTTTGCCTCTTCGCTTGGCTCATAGGCAAGAAGAATATCAAAATCACCATCAATAATGGCCTTATAGTTGTCGGTAGTTGAGCCGGCAAAGGTGATGAGGCTGTCCGCCTCCTCGCGGCTTATGCCGAGAACGGTTGCCGTTACCGCCTGTCCGAGAGGCAGATTTGCAAGAGAGCCGCCCATTTTTGGGTAGTTTTCTTTTGTAAAGGTGAATTTGCCCTGCGGATTTTCGGGATCGGTGTTTTCGGGCTTTTTCCCAACGCACGAGGCAAGGGTGAAGATAAATGCCAGAGCAAGAACGATTGATATAATTTTTTTCAGTTTCATTTGTTGTTCCTCCTAAAGTCAGCTTTTATGCAAGTCCGCCGAGGGGAAGGCGGATAATTTCTTTTCCGGAGCTGTTTAAAACAGCGGTAAAGGTTTTTTCGGCAACAAGATACACTTCTCCAAACCTTGTCCAGGAAATTAAATCGTTATAAAGAACGCTGCCGTCTTCAAGGCTTATTACACACAGGTTATTTTTAGTGTCGCTGTAAAAGCCCAAAACCGCGATGCTATCGTTAAAATTCGATATATAAAATCGGTCATAGCCGTCAACAAGCCCGCTTATATCCGCCTCGGCGCATTTTTCTCCGTTAAACGAATAAACATAAAGCTTTCTGTTTTCGGTTACGCAGCAAACATAGTTTCCTCTTATGAATAAATCAACGCCATAATAGCTGTCGCTGCCCGGAGGCGCATTAAAGTTTTTCGGCTGCTCGGTTTCGCAAATAAGCTCGCCGTTCAGAGTGCATAAAAGGCATCTGCCGTCTTTTGTAAACACGCCGAAATAATAGCATTCAATGTCATCCACTCCCTCATAGTTATAATCGAGGGAATAAACGGTCATTATGCGCCTTATTTCGCTCTTTGGCACCGGAAACTCTACCGGCTCGGCAAAAAACTTATAGCTCAAAAAGCTCGCATCATCAAAAAATACCGATCCATTCGGAGCTTCAACGGGGTAGTTGTCCTTAAAAAGATAATATGCCTCATCTTTTTCATTCAAAATTATTTTGTCCGTCAGTTCGGCGCGCTCATTAAACCAGCTCAAAAACAGCTCGCCCGCGCCTTCCTTAACCCCGAGAACGGCTTTATCCGCATCGCTGTAGAAAACCGAATCATAGCTGCTCTCAGAGAGCCTCTCGCCCTTCGGATTCATCAATACGCATTCATTTGTTATGTAGTCCTCGCAAACAAGCATTCCGTTTCCGAGATATCTCAATCCCGTATTTTCGAGGGTAAAGCTGTATAGCTTCTCACCGCTGTGCGAGAGGGCAACATATTCGCCGCTGTCGTAAACTATTAAACCGTCGTCATCCTCCCGACCTTCTGAGGGAACTTTGATCAAAAACAATTCATCATCGGCATAAACAATTTCGGGGCAATAATAGAAAACTTCGGTTTTGTTTTCCTCGCCGTCATCTTCTTCAGAATAAACGTAGACTTTTTCGCTCCTCATATACTGCGAAACATCAAGAACCTCGCTGCCGTCCAGCGAATATATTTTACTTTTATCGCCGTCCCCTAGAACAAACATCGGAAGCCCGAACTCAAAAAGCACATATAGTCCGTTCACGCTCTTCGCCTCAATTTTCCATGATCCGTCGGCGCTGATAATATCCGTTTTTCCGCCGTTGTCATTGGTGGGTCTGAGTAAATAAAAAATGCCCGAATTTTTATCAAAACCGTAATACTGATATACCGACCACAGGGACCCGGTTATTATTTTTCCCTCTCCGTTCATAAGGCCGTAGGAGCATCTGTAGTCGGTCAAAGGCTCATAATCCGTCCAAGAGGAAGCAATGTCTTCATCTATTACTTCGGAATAAAAATCAATACCGGCAAAATACGGAAGAACCGAGCCGTAGTCCCCGCGCGGCTCAAAAGTGTTTTGAGCGCCGTCCTCAAAAAAGTATTCCGCTTTTTTCTGCGATACGAATTCGCCTATATCCGGCAAGCTCTCAAGCTGAAAAAAAAGCCCGCTTTGCGAAACTTCGGGATCGGTTTCTGAAAGCTGCTTACAGCCCGAAAGGGCTGTAAACGTTAAAACAAAAACTAAAATAAGCGTGATTACTTTTTTCATGATTCTTCCGCTTTCTGCGGATTTTTGTCCGCATTTATTTTTTCAGAACGTTTTTTAAGCCTTGGAATTATGCTTTCGTTATACAAAATAACAAAAACGGCCGCAGCTGGAACCGCAAGGATAATGCCGAGCATTCCCGCGATTTTTCCTCCCAGAGTTATCAAAACCAGAGTCCAAACGCCGGGTATACCCAGAGATCCTTTGAAAAGACGCGGCTTTATCACCATGCCGTCTATGCTCTGCCACACGCAGATAAAAATAAAAAACCACAGCGCGTTCAGAGGCTTGTCTAACACAAGGAAAAACATCACGATAACCGAACCAATCATGGGGCCAAAGGTGGGGATGATGTTTGTTATACCCACAACAAAGGCAATGAGGCCGGCATAGGGAAAGCGCATTATCAGAGCGAAAACAAAAGTTACTCCTCCGATAATACAGGCGTCAATGAGAGTGCAGCCGATATACTTAAAAAATATGCTGTTGAAGCGTCCTAAAAGCTCGTTGTTTTTTTCTAAACGCTTTGTTTTTATCACCGCGCGGCGCATATTGTCAAGGAACGACAGAAGCTGTTTTTTTGCCGTGAGAAAGCAAACGCCGAAAACTATTCCGATAAAGAAATTTGATATGCTTGCTCCAACGCTCCCCAGAGCGTTCATTATTGCAGAGCTGTTTTCTTTGAGCATATTAACAGCCCTTGTCATCAAAGAGCTTACAGCCGATTGCAAATTTGAAAAATCGAAGTTGAGATTAAGCTTTTGAGTTATATCAATTGCCCGCTCGAGCAATGAGTTTATTTTTCCTGTATAAACGTCCCAGTTTGAAACAATTGACGAAACGCTTTTAACAAGCGATGGTATAAGCGCAACAAGAAACAGCGCAAGAACGAGAACAAGGCAGAAAACCGTTGCAATAACGGACCAGATATGCCTCGCTGACTCCTTTTTTATTTTGAAGAACAGCTTAGTGTTAAAGAAATCCGCAACGGGATTTAAAAGATAGGCAACTATAAGGCCTAAAACCACAGGCGAAATAAACTTCCATACGGAGCCGATAAAAAGCTTTATTGAATCAAAATTATTAAGAAAAAACCAAAGCAGCACTGCACAGCACAGTGCAAAAGTATAATAAAACCAGGGTTTTGAAAACAAACCTGAAAATTTTTTTGACATTCTATCCCCTCCGAACTCACTTTATAACAATATCTTAATCACGTCAATGAATATGTCAAATATGTCAACACATATGTCAAAACTGTTAACTATGAAAACAAAGATGTCCGCTATGTTAAATATGCCGATGAAATTGTAAAGATGAAATTGTAAACATTGTTATTGATTTTTTTGCTTAAAGCTATATAATAAAATATAACATAGTTTTTTTGGAGAGAAATGAAATGAATGAAATGTATATAACCTGTTTGGATATGGAAGGCGTTCTTGTACCGGAAATATGGATAGAGTTTGCCGAAAAAAGCGGTATACCCGAGCTTAAAAGAACAACCCGCGACGAGCCGGACTACGACAAGCTGATGAAATACCGCCTTGATATATTAAAGGAACATTCGATAGGACTTAAAGAAATTCAGGATACGATCGAACAAATTGAGCCGATGGACGGCGCAAAGGAATTTTTGGATGAACTTCGCTCTTTTTCGCAGGTAATTATCCTCAGCGACACATTTACTCAGTTTGCATCCCCGCTGATAAAAAAGCTCGGAATGCCCACCATTTTCTGCAATACTCTTGAAGTAGGCTACAGCGGCGAAATCACAGGCTACAAAATGAGAGTTCCGAAATCGAAATATTCAACCGTTAAGGCATTACAATCAATAGGCTTTGAAACGATAGCCTCCGGTGACAGCTATAACGATCTCGGAATGATTCAGGCGAGCAAGGCGGGATTTCTGTTTAAGAGCACAGAGCAGATAAAAAAAGACTATCCTGAAATACCTGCCTACGAAACCTATACCGAGCTGCTCAACGCCATTAAAAGGGTTATTTTTTAAGCTATGAAAAAAACTCAGTTCAGAGGTATAATTATTCTGTTTGCGGCGGCCTTTATATGGGGCTCCTCGTTTGTTGCGCAGAGCATAGGAATGGAAATAATTGAGGCGTTTACCTATAACGGCATACGCACTCTTATGGGCGCGGCGGTGCTGCTGCCGATAGTTGCCTCAAAGGAGATAAAGGAACTACGATCGGCACTCCCCGAAAAACGCAAAGATATAAAAAGAAAAAACCTTTCTCAATGGAAATACGGCGTTCTTCCGGGGCTTGCTCTTTGCGTTGCCTCAAATTTTCAGCAGTTCGCATTTATTTACAGTACTCCCGGGAAAATAGCCTTTATAACCGCCCTATATATGCTGTTTGTTCCGATAATCGAGCTGTTTCTCGGAAAAAGAGCTCCTAAGCTGATGTGGATATGCGTTGCGGCAGGAGCGGCAGGACTTTATTTTTTGAGTTTACCTTCCGGACAATTTACAGGGCTCAACCTCGGGGATGTCTTATCGCTCATTTGCGCGGTTTTCTTCGCGGTGCATATTATTTTAATTGACCGCTATTCCGCTGATATCGACCCTGTTAAGCTATCCTTCATGCAATTTACAACCTCAGGCGTTATATCCTGCGTTCTTATGTTCATTTTTGAAACTCCGAACACAGAAGCGATAAATTCGGCAATTTTGCCGCTGCTCTATTCGGGACTGCTCTCGTGCGGAATAGCCTATACCTTCCAGATTATAGGACAAAAACACACCGAACCAACGCTTGCCTCCCTTATAATGTGTATGGAAAGCGTGTTCGGTGTGCTTTCAGCAGCCGTTGTTCTTCATCAGATACCAACGTCCCGCGAAGTTTCGGGCTGCGTGTTGATGTTTGCCGCGATAATAGCGGCGCAGTTTTCAGACAAATTTAATCCTCGTCGGAAACAAAACCCATAACTTCCATAGGGTCGGCAATTTTGTTGTCCACCCTTATTTCAAAGTGAATATGGCTGCCGTCCGCGTTTTCAACCGGTATTTCGCCAACAACGCCTATAACCGTGTCGGAATATACCTCGGCGCCATTTGCTATAATCCCCTCGTCGGCAAGACCCGATATTTTTGAAACTATACCCTGACCGTGGTCGATATATACGCTGTTGCCCCAGAGAGGATCAGCGGACACTTCTATAACCTTTCCTTCGGCAATCGACTTAACTCCCATTCCCTTTTCGGCAACAAAATCAATTCCGTTATGGGTGCGGTAATCTTTCATCGTTTCGGAAAAAACAGGGATACCCATGCTGTAGTCCTTGCTCATTGATGTGCTGAGAGGAAGGGAGAAGCTTATCTCCTCAGTCTTTGTTTCACTCTCCAGGGGGTCTGCGAAATTATCAAAAACCGCCTGACTTGAAGGTTCTGTTACGCTCGGTGCTTCGCTTTGCGGCGCTTCGGTTGTTTCTTCAACAGGCTCGGGATCAAGAGTTGTTTCATCCGGCAAAACCCGATCATTGATGTTTATGTGAGTTGAAATTGGCTCAGTGGTTGAAATCGACACCTGTTTTTTGAAATTTGAGCTTACTGAAGTATAGCTGATAATTCCGGCTGCGAGCACGCAAACGCCCAACGCTATATAAAGCGCTCTTCCACGCAGCATCTTTTTAAGTTCTTCTCTGTTTTGGTCATTTATCATCATTAAAACATCCCTCCGAGTAAATTTTACCCGAGAGAGATGATTTTATACAAAAATAAACTCCGTATCCCACGCCGGGATACTTTTTTTATGTCTTATATACATTTTATAATCGCCGTTCAGCTCAAAAACCTTTTGAGGAAGAGAAAAAATATCCTCACTCCTGTGATAGCAGGAAACAATCAGCTTAGGCTTACAATTTTTTATTGTATTCTGCGCGCCGATGAGAGCTTTCAGCTCATTTCCCTCAACGTCCATTTTTATAAGCCCCGCGTCCTTCCCGCAGAGAAGGCTGTCCACCGTAACGGAGGGAATTTCATCCCCTGCTTTTTCCTCTCTGCTGCCTCTGCCCCGGTTGCCGGCATGCAAAAACGAAATCCCGTTTTTATCGCTTATAAGGGCGTTTACAGCTCTTACGTTTCTCATATTCTCAGATTTAGCTACGAGCTTAATAAAGCTCTTTTTGTTTGGCTCAACGGCTATTATTTCGCCGTAGGACGGATAAAGAGAGGCAAATTTTTCGGCTGTGTCGCCTGTGTATGCTCCGAGGTCAAGAATTCGTGCGCCGGCATCCGGAGTCAGAATATCATCATACCTGTTTTCGTCCGTTTCGGCGGCAAAAAGAAATTCGGGTCTCCCGGTCAGCTTAAAGTTCACTATATTTTGATAAGCGCGTCTGCTCTCTTCATCACATAGCATTTCTCCGACCTTTTCTATTTCGTTCTTATTTTTATTATAGAAGCTTTCATCAAAAATATTATCCCCTGCAACTGGCACATCGGCTATATAAAACTCCTGCTCGGCAGCGATTTTTTTAACATTTTGAAAAACCTCTTCCCTGCTGCTGCCAAAGCACATAATAACGATAAATGAAGACAGCTCCCGCTTTATTTCTTCATAGCTCTTCACCTTAAAGCCTCTGAAAAACCTCTCCCTTACAAATCCGGAGGAGGCAAAAACGCCGTAAACGCTTACACCGTCCTTATTAAGCCGGTCTAGAACCTTATCGGCTCCGTTTCCGGTGCCGTAGAGAACTGTTTTTTTATTTGAAGCTTTAAGATAAGACCAAATATCCATTTTCCATCCCCTCATCCCTTATGCTCGGGCAAACCAAAAAGGAATTGACAAATAAATAATATAGTGGTAAACTAAATATGAATAAAATGTAAACGGAGGTTTTTTATGGCGATCATTTCAAAAATAGTTGCATTTTTTATGAGCATTATTATGTTTATCTGTCCGTCTCTCAACATTCCCGAGAACAACTTTGATAAAGAGAGTATGACCACCGACTATACCTATGTTTTTGTACACGGGCTTTCAGGCTGGGGAGAATACGATTTTTATTATAAATTATTCCCGTATTGGGGCGTTTTGGGCGGCGACCTTATGACATATCTCAGATCCAGAGGTATTGACGCTCACGGCGCAAGCGTTGGGAAAACAACAAGCGCGTGGGACAGAGCCTGCGAGCTTTACGCCCAGCTCACGGGAACCGTTGTTGACTACGGCAAAGAGCATTCCGAGCGTGCAAAACACTCCCGCTACGGCACAGACTACACGGGCAAGGCGCTTATCGACAGCTTCAGCAGTGAAGATAAAATAAATATTCTCGGACACTCCTTCGGCGGAGCCACCGTTCTCACATTCGTAGAACTTATGGCAAACGGAAGTGAAACCGAAAGGGAGGCAACCGATCCCGCGGAGCTTTCCGGGCTCTTCACCGGAGGAAAGGCCGACTGGATCTACAGCGTTACAACGCTTGCCGCCCCCTTAAACGGAACAACAGCCTATGAAATAGACACCGAGAACGGTAAGTTGGACGTTGAAATGACCGGCGACTTTTTCAACACGGCTTCAGCAGCACCGAACGACGGCAGAGCCGACTTTGACACCGCCGCCTACGATATGCACATAGATAACGCTATGAGGCTGCTCGAAGGCATTGAAACTCTTGAAAACGTATATTATTTCTCGGTTCCCTGCTGTATGACCGATTTAGACGAAAACGGCTTCTATGTTCCCGATACCGATCATATGGAGACCATATTCCACGTTTCGTCGAGGGAAATGGGCAAGTATACCGGAACAACAGCCGGCGGCTATGTTATTGACGAAAAATGGCTTCCGAACGACGGACTTGTTAACACCATCTCCGCAAGAGCCCCGTTTAACGCCCCGCAGAAGGATTATGACGAAAACAGCGTCCAAACGGGAATCTGGAACATAATGCCCACCTACAGAGGCGATCATATGTCGCTTGAAGGCGGGCTGCTGAAAACAAATAATGTTAGACAGCTCTATGTTGATTTAATCAACATTATAAACAATCTCTGATAGCTTATTTATCTCCGAATGAGCTTACAAGCGAAGAACTGAAGCTTATCGAAGCGCTGCCGTTTTTAATTCCGAGAGCATCGTAGCTTCCCCAAACGTCGCTTCTCATATAGGAGAGATTATGAGCCCCGTCGGGGTTGAAGAGATATCCGCCGTCCTCACGGGTGGCGGTTTTTATTTGCTTTGAGAAGCAGAAAAGAGTTGCGGGAGAAAGAAGAGGAATCAAATCAAACTTATCGCAGAGACGAACAAGACCGCCCTCGGTTTTTGCAGAGCCGGTGAGGATAAGGGGCGAACCGGAGGTTACTGTGTGAACAATTTCATAGTTTTCTATCAAATCCGCGTCCGCTCTGAGGTGCTGAGCTATCATACCGCCCATAGAATGTCCGGCAAAAACAACCGAGCTGCCCTCGGGGATATTTTCAAAGATGACATCTTTAACGAAATCGGAATAAGGGTTATCCATATTAAAAGCGGCCGCAAAGAGATTGGCGCTGCTGTTTACCTGAGCGATGTTGCTCTTAACGCCCATAAGCGAAACAAGATAAATCTCCGTTTCTTCTCCGTTTTCGCTCAGAACCGCCGGAACTATGCGAACGGGGGTGGTAAACTCCTTGCTCACCAAAACAAAGCTCATAAGCTCAGCGGCGTTTTCAAACACCTCAAGCTCTTCGGCTGACGTGGCAAAAACAAAACACGACATCATTATAACAGCACATAAAATAACACTTAAAACTTTTTTCATTTTACATTCCTCCTGAAATTCGTGTTTTCAGTATACCACAATTTTGAATTTTGTAAAGCAAAATCTCGGCAAAGGTAATTAAACTTGACAAAAAACCTCCGTTATGTTAAACTTCCAATATGAAGAAACTGAATAAAATTAACAAGGTTCCGATGCCGCAGCTTGTGTTATGGTGGATCATTCGCGCAATGCTCCTTTCCTTTAGCATATATGGCATTTTAAACGGGGACACAACCAAATTTTTAATGGGGCTGTTTGCCATAGCCTTTACTCATATGTGGGATATGTGGCAGCTTTTCGGCGGGCGCAGCTTTATAACACGGGTGGGCTATTTTCCCCAAACGCTGCTCAATATATTTATCTGCTTTGGTGTTGTTGTTGGATATATTGTAAACACCAAAACCAATTTTCAGTATATCGATATTATCGAGCATTTTATGGCAGGTCTTGTTGCGGCGTTTTTTGCCTATGATTTTGCCTGTGTTTTTCAGGGGCGTTCGCGCCATTTAAGCCCTGCTCTGGCCGCAATGTTTTCTCTTATGTTTGCGGTTTTTATTTCCGTTGCATGGGAATTTTATGAATTTACAATGGATCGGCTTTACGGCTACACCCTTCAGCGTTCGTTTATTCTTGACGAGGGCGGCCTCGTTGACACGATGATGGATCTCATCCTGTCGGGAGCCGGCGCGCTTATCGGTATGTTTTTTGTTGCCTTTTCAAAAAACGGCATAATAGGAAAAAACAGAAAAGAGCTCCGGGCAAAGGTTAAGGCTCAGTCAAAAGCGGACAAAGAAGAAGAGCTTAAATATAATTCCGAAAGAAACGAAACAGGTTCGGAGTTTTAATAAAAGGAGACTGCTATATGGGAAAGAAATATCTTATAATCAACGCCGATGACTGCGGCTTATGCCATTCCGCAAACGCAGCGGTTTTTGATCTTTTTGAAAGCGGCTGCATAAAATCGTCAACCATAATGGCTCCCGCCCCCGGAGCGGACGAGGCAATAGAATTTGCAAAAAACCATCCTCAGTATGCCTTCGGCGTTCATCTTACCCACACAAACGAATGGAAAGAGCGTTGGTCCTGGGGGCCGCTTACAGACGGAAAGAGCATTCAGAATGAATTCGGAAGAATGTGGCCCGAGAGCGAGGACTTTGAAGCCCACTGCGACATAAACGAAGCCGTTGCAGAGAGCCTTGCCCAGATAGAATACTGCGAAAAAAGAGGTATGCATCCTTCTCACGTTGACTCTCATATGGGCGCGGTTTACGGACTTAACGGCAAATTAAAGCTCCTGCCTATGACAATAAAGCTCTGCGGACAAAAGGGTTATCCTTTCCGTATGTTCTCCAAGCCCCTTGATTCGCAGTGCCCCGAGGGAACTCCCATCCCGCTGTATAGAGCGGCAACCTATTATTCAGCCTTTTTATCAAAGATAAATCGCGTTCCTATGCCGGACTATCTCATATTCCCCGAAAAAATTAAAAAGGGAAACAGCTATGAGGAGTTTAAGAATAATTTTATTGAATATCTAATAACCATTCCGGAGGGAATAAGCGAGACCTATGTTCACCCCGCTCTCTTAACCGACGAAATGAAACATATAGCCGGTTCCTGGGAAAGACGCTATTGGGAATACCTTGTTATGAAGGATCCCGAAACCCACGCGGCCTTCAAGGCAAACGGAATTCATCTGATAAGCTATCGAGAGTTAACGGCAATGAGACTTAATAAGTAAGCAGTTAATTTAAGCGGCGTTTACCGGCATTGGGAACGCCGCTTTACTGATTTATATTTTTTTCGAGGGGGATTCCATTGAATTCATATTATCTTGCAATAGACATAGGCGCGTCGTCCGGGCGGCACATACTGGGACATATCGAAAACGGAAAGATAGTTTTAGAGGAAGTCCACCGCTTTGAAAACTTTATAGTTAATGAAAACGGAACGCTCACCTGGGATATAGAGCACCTTGCAAATGAAGTTATTTCCGGCATAGCGAAATGCAAGGAGGCGGAAAAAATTCCTTCCACCGTTGCCATAGACACCTGGGGAGTTGACTATGTTCTTCTTGACGAAAACAAAAAAGAAATACTTCCCGCGGTATCTTACAGGGATGAAAGAACCTTCAGCGCAATGGAAGAGGTTGAGAGCATTGTTCCGGCTGAGGAGCTTTATTCAAGAACGGGCATACAGCGCCAGCATTTTAATACGGTGTATCAGCTTTTCTGCGATAAAAAGAGCGGCAAGCTGCAAAAAGCGGCCTATCTTTTAATGATGCCGGAATATCTTTCGTTTAAGCTGACGGGAATAATAAAAAACGAATATACAGAGGCAACAACCGGCGGACTTGTTAACGCCAAAACAAAAGAATGGGACACTTACTTATTCGATAAGCTCGGTTTTCCAAAGAGCATTGTTCATCCGCTGAGCGCGCCGGGCGAGACTGTTGGAGAGTTTTCTGAGGAAACGCAAAAAAAGGTCGGCTTTAACGCAAGGGTGGTTTTCGCTCCATCCCACGACACCGCCTGCGCCGTTGCAGCCTGCCCCATTGACGACAGCTGCGTATATATATCCTCCGGCACCTGGAGCTTGATAGGAACAGAAAACCTGTCTCCAACGCTGAGTGAGGAAGCAAGGCTTGCCAATTTTACAAACGAGGGCGGAGCTGAATACCGTTACCGTTTTCTTGAAAATATTATGGGGATGTGGCTGTTTCAGAATATCAGAAGAAATCTTGATAAGAAATACAGCTACGATGAGATGATGCTTCTTGCGAAAGGCAGCGGATATAATAAAACCTTCAACTGCGGCGACAGCAGCCTCAACGCCCCGGATAATATGATAGACGCTATAAAAGAGCTGCTTAAAGAGGACTTATCTCTGCCCGACCTTTTATCGAGCGTATATTATTCTCTGGCAAATTCATATAACAGCGCGGTTAGAACCATAGAACGCCTGAGCAATAAGGAGATAAAAAGTATTCTGATAGTAGGCGGCGGCAGCAAGGACGCTTATCTGAACGAGCTAACCTCTCGCGTTACCGGCAAAAAGGTTTTAACAGGCATAACCGAAGCAACCGCCAGCGGGAATATTTTATCGCAGATAATGGCAGACAAAAAAATAACGCTTGCCGAGGGAAGAGAGATCATAAAAAACTCATTCAACATAGAGGAGATCAATATATGAGCAGATTTGAAGAAGCAAAAAAAATTTACGCCTCTCTCGGCGTTGACCCGGAAAAGGCCCTTGATGCCCTCAAAGACGTTGCTGTTTCGGTGCACTGCTGGCAGGGCGACGACGTTATAGGTTTTGACTGCAAAGAGAGCCTTTCGGGCGGAATTCAGGCAACCGGCAACTATCCCGGCAGAGCAAGAAACCCCGAGGAACTCATGGCGGATATTGACAAGGCTTTTTCGCTGATACCGGGCAAAAAAAAGCTGAACCTTCACGCAAGCTACGCGATTTTTGACGGAGAAAATCCCGGAAGAGATAAGCTTGAGCCAAAGCACTTTGAAAAATGGGTGAAATTTGCAAAGGAGAGAAATATAGGTCTTGATTTTAACCCAACCTTTTTCTCTCATCCTATGGTGAAGGACAATCTAACTCTCTCCTCCCCTGATGAAAAGGTTAGAGCTTATTGGGTAGAACACGGAAAAGCGTGCGTTAAAATAAGCGAGTATTTCGCTCAGGAGACGGGCTATCCCTGCCTTTTGAACATATGGATCCCCGACGGCTATAAGGATATCCCCGCCGACAGACTGGGCCCGAGGGCAAGATTTAAGAAGAGTCTCGATGAAATACTGAGCGTTCCTTACGACAAGAGCAAGGTATACGTTACTCTCGAGAGCAAGGTTTTCGGCATTGGCCTTGAGAGCTACACCGTTGGCAGCGCGGAATTCTGCCTCTCCTATTCAGCAAAAAAAGGCATTACCCCGCTTATGGATAACGGTCATTACCACCCCACCGAGATGGTTAGCGATAAAATATCGTCGCTGCTGCTGTTTAACGAGAAAATAGCTCTTCATATAACCCGCGCCGTCCGCTGGGACTCCGACCACGTTATACTGTTTGACGATGAAACAAGGGAGATAGCAAAAGAGATAGTGAGAAACGACGCACTCGACAGAGTTTTTATAGCCACCGACTATTTTGACGCTTCCATAAACCGCATTTCGGCTTGGATAACCGGAGTAAGAAACGTTCAAAAGTCTCTGCTTTTCGCGCTGCTCGAGCCTAAAAGCTTTAAAGAGCTTCAGGAAAAAAGCGATTTTACTTCTCTTATGGTTTTGAGCGAAGAGCTGAAAACCGCCCCCTTCGGCGATATATGGAACGAATTTTTAAGCCGCGAGGGCGTTTCAAGGGACTATCTCTCAGAAATAAAAGAATATGAAAAGAAAGTTTTGGTGAACAGATGATGAAAGATATTTTTACCGCTCCGTTTGTTAAGGAAATGGAGGCAACAACAGCCAATATGTACCGCCTCGGCTGGGATGAGAGAAACGGCGGCAACATAAGCTATATGCTCGATGAAAAAGAAGTTGCCGAGTATCTTGACCTCAGCAAGGTTATAAGGACTATTCCAACGGGCTTTAACGCAAAAGAGCTTATCGGCAAAATTTTTATTGTTACCGGAACAGGAAAATATTTCAAAAATGTTGAAAACGACCCCGAGAATAATCTCGGAATTATCCGTATAGCTGAGGACGGCGAGACTGCAGAGCTTTTATGGGGCTATAAGGACGGAGGAAAATTCACTTCCGAGCTTCCTGCGCACCTTATGAGCCATTTGGAACGTCTTAAAATAGACCCCGCAAACCGAGTTATTATGCATTGCCACCCCGACTACACCCTTGCATTAACCCAGGCTCACGAAATGACCGAAAAAGCCCTTACAAGAACTCTCTGGCAGGTTATGACCGAGAGCATAGTTGTTTTCCCAGAGGGCGTTGGAGTTTTGCCGTGGATGGTGTGCGGAACAAATGATATAGGCATGGCAACCGCCGAAAAAATGAAGCAGTACCGACTGGTTGTTTGGACGCTGCACGGAATTTACGGCTGCGGCAAGGATATGGACGAGGCCTTCGGTCTTATTGAAACTGTTGAAAAGGCTGCAAAGATGTTCCTTCTCGCCTCCCACATGCCGCAGATAAACCGCATAAGCGATGAAGAGCTGAAGGCAGTTGCCGAACGCTTTAACGTTAACTACAGAAAAGATTTTCTTGAGATATAAATAATTAAAACGCCGTCCGATCGCACAAAACCGGACGGCATTAATATTTATGTTATAACCGCATTTCATTTCTCGCTGCCGCGTATCATTCCCGATATGCCGCCGGAGGAAATGCGGTTTATCATTTGCGCTATCTCCGCCGGAGGCATCATCATATCCTCTGCCGTCCATCTTCTGAGAATGGCGATGCTCCCGTTTACAATAAAAGTAAAGAGCATCTCCATATCTTCCTCCGTCATCCCGATGCCGCTTTTTTTCCACGAACTTACAACCGGAGCCTTGCCCATTGATATAACATTTTGAAGAAATGCCGGGTCGCCGTTTTCGGAAAGGAGAATTTTGCAAAAATCTTTTTTATCGTAAATTATTCGGCAAAGCTCATCCAGCAGTGCATCCGAATTCGTTTCGGAGAGCTTTTTATCGAGCGATGCTATTATTTCATTTGAAAATTCCTCCTCTATCTCCAGCAAAACATCTCTCGGAGAATAATAATGAGTGTAAAACGTGTTTCTGTTTATCCCCGCGTGGCGGCACAGCTCCGTGGGGTTTATTTTATCAACGGGCTTTTCCTTCATAAGCTCCAAAAGACTTTCCTTGAGAAACATCTTGGTGTAAAGAACTCTTCTGTCGGTCTTTGTTTCGTTTTTTTTAACCATATTTTAACCTCCTGTAAAATAAGATTTAAGCGATTGTAACTATCGAACTCTTCATTTTTATTGTGTTAAAAAGCGGTGCGCCACCCCTGAAAACCGTTCGGGAAACACACAAAACACTGCGCTTGTGTTCGCTTACAATCAGAAAGATATCGAACTGCCTGTTGATTATTTTACCGTTTTATCAGTATAATACAAATTGTAAAAAAAGTCAATCAAGGAGAAAAAGTATGTCTGAAAGATTAAGCGTTATAACAGGCGGCACAGGCTATGTTGGGCTTGCTCTGGTAAAATATCTTGTCCAAAAGGGCGAGAAGGTTCGCCTGCTGCTTTTGGAGGATCATAAGTGTCTTGACGGCATTGAATGCGAAAAAATATACGGAAATATATGCAACCCGGAGGATCTCAAAAAAGCTTTTGAAGGGGCGGACACGGTCTATCACATCGCAGGCGTTGTTGATATATCGGGCAAAAAAGAAAAGCTTATGTGGAACGTAAATGTTTACGGCACGAAAAATGTTGTTGAGTGCTGCAAAGAACAGGGAGTTAAAAATCTTATCTACGTTTCGTCGATAGACACCTATCCCGATAAATTCTCAACCGGAGTTATAAGCGAAAGAAGCCGCTACAGCGAGGTTGGACTCCACAGCCCATATGCAATAACAAAGGCTCTCGCAACGCAAATTGTTCTTGACGCAAAAGACGACCTAAAGGTTTGCTGCGTTCAGCCGACGGGCGTTATAGGCCCCGACGACTATATGGGTTCAAGCGTAGGAGCCATGGTGGATTTGTTTATAAAAGGGCTCTTCCCCGTTTCAATGAATTTCGGAGAATATAATTTTGTTGACGCAAGAGATATGGCAGTTGCAATGCGCAACGCTGTTGATAAGGGAAGAAGCGGAGAATGCTATATTTTGGGCGGCTACAGAGTTACCGTTGATGAGCTTATGGGCTATATGGCAAAAACGCTCGGCAAAAGAAAGCCTAAGATAAAGATTTCAAAAAAGCTGATACTTCCCTTTGTTCCGCTTGTTTCAAAGGCTATGGATATTGCAAAACTCCCGCCTATGCTCAATGCTTTCTCGCTTAGCAAGCTTGAAGAAAACTGCAACTTCTCAAACGAAAAGGCAAAAAATGAGATAGGCTTCTCGCCCCGTCCCGTTGAAGATACCATAAGGGACACCGTTTTATGGCACAAGAAAAAGCTTGAAGGAGGACTTGCCTGATATGAAATACGTTTTATTTACCGGTGCAACCGGCGACCTCGGCAAATGCTGCATTGAAAATATCGTAAAGCTCGGAGATTGGACTGTTTTTGCCGGAGGCACAAACAAAACAAGACTTGAAGAGCTTGGAAGGATCAATAATGTTATTCCCGTTGAGCTGGACGTTACAAGCGAGGAAAGCATTGAAAACGTTTATAAAACCGTTAGAGAACATACCTACACTCTTGACGCAATTGTGAATTTTGCGGGAATAAACGTGTTCACCTCCATGGTGGAGGGAGACTGCGTTGAGGCGATAGAAAGATCATTAAATATCAACGTTATGGGTATGGTGCGTGTAAACAAGCGCTTTTTCGAGATGGTACGCATAGGCCACGGGCGCATAATAAACTGCTCGTCCGAGAGCGGCTGGATGACGCCCCAGCCCTTCAACGGCCCGTATACAATGACTAAATATGCCGTTGAAGCATATAACGATTCACTTCGCCGTGAGCTTATGTATTTGAACATTCCGGTTATAAAAATTCAGCCCGGATCGTTCAAAACCCAGCTCACCGATAAAATTTACCGTGATTTTGACAAGGTTATTGAAACCACGAACTATTATAAAAAAGTGCTCACCACAATGAAACCGATGATGACAATGGAGCTCGGGCTCGACCATGATCCGAACAAGCTTGCAAAAAAGGTAATTTTGGCTCTCACAAGCAAGCTGCCGCGAACAAAATATAAGGTGTGTACAGGAAAGCTGCTGATGACGCTTGAATTTTTACCCGATAAGGTAGTTGATATAGCGTATAAGGCGATAGTGAGATAAAAATCAAAGACATTTTACAGAGTTTAGATATTAGAGTTCAGAGTTTAGTTTAGGAATAATATATTGCTGACAGCAGATTCCTTTATCTAATCTCTTAACTCCAAGCTCTAAACTCTTTTATTATTAAAATATGCTTGAATAACAACCATCAAAGCTGTATAATAAAGTTAACTTTATAAAGGAGACCGAAAAAATGATTCGCGTTACTGTTTTTAATGAATATAAACACGAAAAAGAGGACGGCGAAGTTAAGGCTATTTATCCCGAAGGCATACACACCGCAATAAAAAACGCCATTGAGGACGAAGAGATAAGCGTTAACACCGTAACTCTGGACGATCCCGAATGCGGACTTACAAAAGAAGCGTTAAACAACACCGACGTGCTTCTATGGTGGGGGCATATGGCGCATCATTTGGTGTCCGATGAGGTAGCCGAAAGAGTGCGCGATGCCGTTCAGGAGGGAATGGGCGCGGTGTTTCTTCATTCAGGACACCATTCAAAGCCTTTCAGGCTGCTGATGGGAACCTCCTGCAACCTAACCTGGCGGGAGGACGGCGATTATGAGCTTGTTTGGGTTACGAAGCCATCTCATCCGATTGCCGAGGGCATAGGCAGATTTATTAAACTCGAACACGAAGAGACCTACGGCGAGCCTTTTGCAGTACCCGAACCCGAAGAGACTGTTTTTATCGGGAGCTTTGAGGGCGGAGAGGTTTTCAGAGCGGGCTGCTGCTGGAAGAGAGAAAACGGAAAAATTTTCTATTTTCAGCCGGGGCATGAGAGCTTTCCAACCTACTATAATCCCGATGTAATAAGAGTTCTGAAAAACGCGGTGCACTGGGCAAATCCGACATACAGAACAAAAATAACCTGCCCGCATGTTAAAAAACCGCTTGATATATAAGGAGAGAAAAAAATGAAAAAATTTCCGATAGCATTACAGCTTTATTCCGTCAGAGACGATATGGAAAAGGATTTTGAGGGTACGCTCAAAAAGGTTAAGGCTTTAGGCTATGACGGCGTTGAATTTGCCGGACTTTTCGGCAAGAGCGCAGCAGAGGTTAAAAAAATGTGCGCCGAAATAGGTCTTATACCCATCTCTGCTCACGTTCCGTTTGCCGATATGATGGCAGATATGTCGGTTATTGACGACTATGCCGAAATCGGCTGCGAGGCAGTTGTTATACCCTATCTCACCGAGGAATACCGTCCCGGCAACGAGCGCTTTAATGAAGTTATTGAGGGCGCTAAAAAGCTCGGCGAAAAGGCAAACAGCCTTAATATGATCCTTGCCTATCACAACCATGATTTTGAGTTTACAAAGCTCGGAGAGGACTATGCAATAGACATACTCTACCGTGAAGTCCCCGCTTCCCTTTTACAGGCGGAATTTGATTCCTGCTGGGTGAGCGTTGGCGGAGAAAACCCCGCCGAATACGTAACAAAATACGCCGGCAGGGTCAATATACTTCATCTTAAGGATTATTCGGGAAGCAAGAGCGAGAATATGTATGCCCTTATCGGCTTAGACGAAAACGAAGAAAAAGAAACAAAGGGCGATTTTGAGTTCAGACCCGTCGGTTCGGGCAAGGTGAACTTCCCCGAGCTGCTCTCAGCCGCAGAAAAAGCGGGAACAAAATGGGTCGTTGTTGAACAGGACGAACCCAGCATGGGACTTACTCCCATTCAGTGCGCCGACAAGAGCATAAACTATCTTAAAACGATCATAGGCTAAGTAATATTATTTTATAAAAAAGCGAGCGGCAACAATACTTGGTGAGGTAATGCGATTTTTATGAAAAAAGCAGTAAAGATAATTGTTTTTATTATCATCAATATTATACCGATTTCGGTATTTGGCTTTTTTAAAAATCAAAAGACCGCCTGTGCCATTATTTTGGTGTATTCCATGGCCCTTGTATGTTTTAATATAGCTGCACATATTATTGAAAAATTACATAGTTATCAATATTTTTCTTTACCGGTCGGACTCGTAATATTATTCATAGCAAGCGGATATAAAAGAACGTTATGCGGGAATTTGTATTTCCTGCCGATAATACTGATAATTACATCAATTATCATTTTAAGCACATATTTTCTCAGCAAAAAAACTTTGACGCTTTCTAAATGTGCGCTTTTATTTGTTTGCATTTTTATAATATTAACCGAGCAAACTCTATATTTAAATGAATCATTTGATACAAGTGAAGTTGTTCCGATCAGAGCATCGGTAGTTGAAAAGTATGCTAACGGCAATTGGTGCGGCGGCTTCTCTTTTTCATCATTTGATGTTCAAACAGATACTATGGGTGTTGTTCGTGTTTTTGCTCCCGGTGAAATAAACAAGAATACCGATATAGGTGATTTCGTTGAACTGAGTGTAAGAAATGGTTTTTTAGGGATAAAATACTGCTATTTGGATAAATAATCAAAAAAAGTCTGTGATTTTCCCAACACCTAAACTCTAAAAACCAAAGTCGGTAATAAATATTAGAATATAAGCTTAAGCCATTTTTTAACGGCGGGCAGCCATGCGCTAACATGGGCGGTGTTTTGGTCCGTATTGTCAAGCGTTTGGTTGTCGGAAGTTGCAAGACCGTGATTCCCGTGGGGGTAGATATGTACCTCAACGGGAATTTTATATTTTGTTAAAGCCTCGGCATAGAGCAGAGTGTTTATAACAGGCACTGCGCTGTCATCGGAGGTGTGCCACAAAAATGCGGGCGGCGTTGTGCTTTTAACAAGCCTGTCGCACGAAAAAACTTTAAGCTCTTCTTCGGTTTCGGGATAGTGTCCCAAAAGATTTTGGAAGCTGCCCATATGGGCTTTTTCGGGGTCGGCAGTTATAACAGGATAGCATAAAACCGATGCGTTTACGCTCTTGCTCTCGGGGAATACTTTTCGCACCTCGGCGCAGTCAAATGCGGTGGAATAGTGCGCTGCAAGGTGTCCGCCGGCAGAAAAGCCCATAATGGCAATTTTATTTATATCGCAGTTCCATTCTTCGCTGTTTTTATAAATAAGCTCTACAGCAGCCGCAACCTCTGTTATTTGAGTTGGGAAACGGTGGGGCGCAACGGAATAATAGAGCACAAACACGTTATACCCCTCGGGAAGAAAATGCAGGGCTATCGGCTCTGCCTCACGCTGGGAACACATACCGTAGCCTCCGCCGGGGCATATGAGCATGCATGGGCGCTTTTGCTGTTCGCGGTGCATTTCCGTCATATTATAAGGAAAATACATATCCAATACAGGATCAGCTCCGTTTGACGAGAGCTGCTCAAAGCATTCATTGAGCCTTATTCTTTCAAAACGCATATTATTTTCTCCTTTATTCCAAAATTTCCGCGGCTGCTTTAAGCTGGGCAGTTATGTCTATATGCTGAGGACAAACGCCCTCACACCTGCGGCAGGTAATGCAGTCGGACGCTCTGCCCTTCCCCTGCGTTACTTCGGCTATGTTTTCGCGCGCGGCTTCGGTTTGGCCGTTTGAGAGGTGCATATTAAGAGCGGTGAAAATATCGGGTATCGGTATGTTCTTCGGGCAGCCTTCAATGCAATAGCGGCAGGAGGTACACGGGACGGTTACAGATTTTCCGAAAATCTCCTGCGCAGAACGTATTATTTCCTGCTCCCGGGCGTTCAGCGGCTTAAAATCCTTCATATAAGAAATATTATCCTTAACCTGGTCGAGGTTTGACATACCCGAAAGCACCGTGATGATACCGTCAAGAGACGCGGCAAAGCGAATAGCCCACGAAGCGTAAGACATATCGGGCGAATAGTCGGAAAACAGTTTTTTAACCTCCTGAGGCGGATCAGCCAACTTACCGCCCTTAACGGGCTCCATAACAACAATACTCTTATTATGCTTTCTTGCAACCTCATAGTTTCTGCGGGAAAGTATTTTTTTGTTTTCCCAGTCGGCATAATTTAGCTGAAGCTGAACAAAATCAACTTCCGGGTGTTCGGTTAAAACAGCATCGAGAAGTTCAGGGCCGTCGTGGAATGAAAAGCCGATATGCTTAATAAGCCCCTTTTGCTTTTGCTCCTCGGCAAACTCCCATATATGCAGCTTTTCATATCTTTTATAGTTGCTCCGGAGAAGATTATGCAAAAGATAGTAGTCAAAATATTCCGCGCCGGTGCGCTTCAGGCTGGTAACAAACTCTGATTTTGCAGCCTTTTCGGTCATACCCGGAATGCCGGCGTTCAGCTTTGTTGCAAGAGTAAAGCTCTCGCGCGGATAACGGCTGACAAGCGCTTTTCCCGTTGCTTCCTCGCTCCCGGGATATATAAACGCGGTATCAAAATAGGTAAACCCCGCCTCCATAAATAAGTCTACCATCGCCTTGGTCTGCTCTATATCAATGGCCAACATCTTTCTCGGCAGACGCATCATACCAAATCCGAGCTTTGGGGTATCCTTTCCGAAATAATCCGACATATTTTTTCCTCCGTATTCAATAATAAATACATTATACAGCACTTAACTATAAATAGCAAATATAATTTTTTTATATCTCATTGTGAAATAAATACAAAATTTTTTGAAAAACTTAAAAAATTTTATTAAAAACTGTTGACATTTTGTTTTTTAAATGCTAATATTTAGATGCAAAGAGAAATAAAGCTAAAGCAAAAAGAAAAAAGGCGCAAACCGAATGCATGGTTCAATGCAAAACAAAAAACGGCGCAGAAAAATCAAAAAGAGCTTTAGTTTAAGGAGGCTGGTACCGATGTTCTGAGAATACGCAAACGATCCGCGGTAAAGTGATCGCAGCAGGCAGACCAAAAATAAAAAAGGAGAAAACTCCAATGACCTGAAAAAGCGCGAGGTTCAGCGTGAAAATAAAAAGAACCGTTAAAACGAATTAAAACGCTCCCGATTGAAGAATGAATTGTTGCTATAAGAGAATAATGGTGGATAAAAATTGCAGCGTGATGCGTTAAAAAGCGTTTCGAAAATTCGTTATATATAAAAGATAAATAAAATAGGAGGTTTCCCTAAAAATGAAAGAACCCGTTGATTAACGGCCGTCGGCAATCAGATTGATTTGACCGGCGGCTGTTTTTTTGTTATGAAATATACGGAGGATATGCTATGGATTATTCTCAAAAATATGGGAACTGATAGGCATTCTTTGCAAAAAAGCGCGGTATTTCTGTAAACAAACCGGGAACGATGAGCGGGGTAAAGCAATCAACCTGATAGAATTACGGAGAGGACTTACGCAAAATCCGCACGTTAAAACGCTGCATATGATTTCTGCCGCGTTTAATATTACACTCTCGCAGTTTCTTGATTTTGAATAAATAAACAGTTTTTCTTTTTACGGCAACACGAAAATAACGTCTTTAAATAACATACAATTTTCTCAAAAACGCATTTAGGGTTATCGTTTTTGCATTTTGGCTTGACAAAAACCGTTTGTTGTATTATTATGTCAAACACAATAAAAAATGAAAGGATGGTGAATAAAATGACAAAGGTAAGGTTTGTTTCTTACGCCCGTGAACAGAAAAATTATAATTTAAAACCGCAAAAGCGGAGGCTCGTTTTATTCGCCTTATATATATAAACGGCAAAATAATAAAATTACGGCATCTCCGGCGGCGGGAGATGCCTTTTTTTATGGAGGAAATTATGGACACAAATGAAACTATAACGCTAAAATGGAAAAATCTGCGATGGCGGGTGGCTAAATCGGACATAATTTATGCCGAGAGCTACGCTCGCCACGTTACAGTACACACCGCCGAAAGAAATTATGAGGTTGTCGGAAAGCTGAGCGACTTCTACAGAGAGCTTGAGAACAGCGGCTTTGTAAGGATTCATCAGAGCTTTATTGTTAACATAAGACATATAAAATGCTTTTCGTATGACAGCGTAACGCTCAAGGACTCAACCGTTCTGCCGGTGAGCGAAAGAAAAAAAGCCTCCGCCAGGGCGAAGGTGGATGAACTGAATTCGCTTTTTTAATAAGCTCAGCTCCAGTCAAATTCGGTAAATTCCGTTTTGCTGATAACAGTACCGTGAGCTTCAATAAGGTTTGAAACAAAGAAAAACAGATCAATATCGAGATTTATATCAACCTTGATTATCATTTTCTGAGTAAGCGATTTGATTCTGCCGGACTCCCTGTCAATAACGCAGGTTATCTCATTTCCGGTATAATTAAAATCAAAGAGGTATTTATCGAGATCAAGCTTTGTAAGATATGAAGCAATTCCCCCGGCAACATTTTCCCTGTTAACGGGATTCAGAATTTTGCCGAAATCGGAGGTAACAGGCCTCGGATTTATGGTATTTGCAACAGTAATAACAATTCTATCCTGAACTCCGTCGGTATAGCATACGGCGGAGTCAATTATTGATAAGTCGGTTAAATCGCAGGCATAGCTTTGGTTATAGATGGGAAATTTCTCTATTACCTCAATATCGCTGTGAGGCTGCACGGTTTGAACTGAGCTGCCGCCCTCCCCGAGAAGCTCGCTTGCAACAAGAGAGAGAATGCGATTTGCCAGCTGCAGGCCTGAATTTGCGGACGTCTCTTCAAAGGTCTGATAGTCCGTTCTCTTAAATCCGGGACATCTTATTTTTACTTCATTAACCGTTTTAGTATAAAGCTCAATAACTCCGGCCTTATCGAGAGCCACCTCGCGAAAACTGTTCACCTCGGTAAAACCGCCTGCCGCGGTGCTCTCGGGCTCATCGGAAACATCTGAAACTCTCTGCTCGTCCGAAGTTGGCTCCTCTGTAAAGAGAGCTTCGCTTGAGGTAGGCTCAGAGCTCTCCTCGGTTTCGGGATCCGGGCCTGAATGAGGCAGTGTAAAATTGCAAGAAGAAAAAACCGCGCTCAGCAGTGAAACAGCAAGTATTCCTGCAAGCAGCGGTTTTATTCTCATAGTATTCCTCCAAAAGATTACTGTCTTACGCCCTTTTCACCGTCACGGTAATACTGCGTGTGGGTAATGGGGTGTTTAGTTGTTTTCCATATCTCATCGGCAACCCCGGCCCACTGAAGGGCAAAATCATCGCAGCGGCCGCAGAGGGTGTCAACATCCTCTTCGATTATAAGGTTTGTGGATTTCGCACCGGTGGTGTGAATTATCTCTCTGAGCTTATCGGGATTTTCAAGCATCGGACAGGGACGCAGATGATTATCGTTAAAGGGCTGACCCTTATGATACGCCATAAACAGCGGATTTTGAAGAGCCTCTAAAAGAGTGTGGGTGCGGATATTTGCATCGGAATAATGAATAAATACGCAAGGCTCCATATCGCCGGCAGAATTAACGTGGAAATAATTTCTGCCGCCTGCTATGCACCCGCCCACATACTCGCCGTCATCCTGAAAATCAATAACCATCATCGGCTTGCCTGTTGCAGAATTGCGCATTTTGTGAATCCAGAAATACATAGTCTTTCTCTGTGCGGGAGTTGGTATAAGCTCCTTATCGGCGGTGTGGCCAACGGGCATATAATTGAAATACCACGCAAACTTAACTCCGCAGCTTATCATTTTATCAACAAATTCATCGGATATAACCTTATCGAGATTCTGCCTGGTGTAACACACCGAAATTCCGAAAAGACACTTATGTTTTTTTAGTATCTCCATAGCGCGCATGGTGTCTTTATAAGCGCCCTCGCCCCTACGAAAATCATTGCTCTCCTCGCTCCCCTCGATGCTGAGGGCAAAGGCAAGATTGCTCACTCGCTTTGTTTCCTCGCAAAAAGCGTCGTCTATAAGAGTTCCGTTGGTATAGGCCATAAAAGCGCAGTCGGGATTATTCTCACACAGCTTTATTATATCGTCTTTTCTGATAAGCGGCTCGCCGCCCGTCATCATGTAAAAGTGTGTTCCAAGCTCCCTGCCCTGAGAGATTATGCTCTGCATTTCATCATACGTCAAACTCTGAAGGTGGCCGTATTCGGCAGCCCAGCAGCCCTTGCACCTGAGGTTACAAGCGCTTGTTGGGTCAAAAAGAATTTGCCAGGGAATGTTGCAGCCGTATTTTTCGCGGTTGGCTCTGACTTCTTTTGTGCCAAAATAACCCGCCTCAATGCCGAGAGATATGAGCATATGTTTAAGTATGCCCCTGTCGATATCCGTTAACATTCCTTTGGCAAGGATGGTGTAAATATTATTCGGGTCAGCTGCTCCGTCTCTGAGCTTTTTGAAGTTTTCCGCCGGAAACAGATTATCGCCGATGAGTTTTTCGGCGTGCTCTATAATTTTAACAAGATTCTTTTCAGGATCTTTATCAATGTATTTGAAAATTCCGTCAAGCGTTACCGCCGCAAAAGACGTTACCGCTTTCTTTTTTACAGACATATCTCCTCCGATAAAATTGGCATAGATTTTTTCATTTTAATTTTAACACATAATTCTTCCTTTGTCTACTTTGAATTTTATCACGGAAAAAGACTTTTTATTCCTTAATTGTAAAAATTGGGCTTGTTTATGTAATTTTTATATGTTAGTATATCTATGAGTATGCGATAGGAGACAAAACTTTGAAAAAATTAAAGCTTTTTTTTATAGTGACAATAATCGCGGTTCTGACGTGCGCCTTTGCCGTGTCCTGCTTTGCGGCGTCTTTTAGCGACTCTGACGGCGGGATAATAGGAATTGCAAACAGGGGACTTTGGACAGAATATCCAGAAAATTCGCTTGAGGGGATCCTTGCCGCGGCAGATACCGGCATAGGATATGTTTTGGCGGATGTAAGCGAAACTGCCGACGGCGTTCCGGTTCTTATGGAAAAAAAATCGGCAAAGAGGATGCTGGGAACCGAAAAAGAAAACGTTTCCGTATATTCATATTCCGAGCTTGCCGCCCTGCCGCTCAAAAACCGCGTTGGCGGAAAGGGAAATGAAACAACCGAATATCATATCTCAACGCTGGAAAATGCTTTAAATGCCTTATCCGGATTTAAACTTGTTTTAAAATTTGACTGCTCGCTGACGGATAAAATAGTTTCCGCAGTTGACGAACCGGACAATATTATTCTTTATATCACGGGAAAAACGAAGGAAGTTCTCTCAAAGGCGTCCGAATACGGCGAAAACTTCAATATTATTGCCGAAAAACAGAGCAATATTATTTTTTCGGTAATGTCATTTATAGATAGTATGAGCGAAGCGGGAGCAAAGGGCGCGGTCCTTAAAACATCAAACAGATACGGAGTTATTTTTTATAATTCAACTCTAAATAAATGCCAATATCTCAGAGCCGTTTCGGACACGGGAAGCCCTGAAACAGCCGGCTACAGAGAAGATACCGTTAAATGGTGGGATGACCTCATTTCCCGCGGATATTCCGCCGTTATAACTAACGACCCCGAGGCTTTTGTCCGCTATATTGATGATAACAACACCGCAAGAGAGAGGCTCTCATATCTTTACGGCGAGGTTCAGAAAATGAATATTCCGGACTTCGGCTCATCAATGCTTAGCGATTATAAAAAGGCATATAACGACAGTATGACTAAGGCCTCTCAGCTATTAGAAGATAATTCAAGCTCTCTCGGTGATATGCTTGACTGCTACGCGTCCCTTAGCAAGGCGGTTAAAGACATACAGATGAATTTTGAAGAAATAGAAAACGGAACCGCCGGGGTTACGGTCACAATTCCGAGAATAGTTATTTGCGTTATTGCCGCCGCGGTCGTTATAATAGTTCAGATATACTTTTATAAAAGGAGAAAAAGCTGATGCTGTGGATAATTCTTTTTATTATCGTTTTTATAGCAGTAAACGTTATTGATCCGTTTTTTGTTAAAGAGCAGATGAACGGAGCAAGCGTTAAATCGCTGGCGCTTAAAATGGCAGGAGCAACCGGCTATCTCATAACCGGGCTTCTCGCTATGAAAATAGGAGAAAACTTTTCAAAATTTTCGTGGCTGCTCTTTACCGCTCTTGTGCTTTGCTGGATAGGCGATCTGTTTCTGCATCTCTGGCAGTCAAAAATTTTTCCCGTTATAGGCTTTTTGGGATTTTTATCGGGGCATTTTGTGTTTATTGCCGCCTTCCTCACAAAAATAAAAGAAATCAGCCCCGAGCGAAGCTTTTTCTCTGTTCCCGAGGTTATTGCCGTTTTGCTTTTTTGCGTGTTCTTTCTTGTTTTCTCGGCAAAAATCGGAACGAATATCAAGGGGATCATTGCCGTTCCGCTGCTTATTTACGCCGCAGTTATAACAACAATGCTCTGCAAGGCATCGGTTATGGGAATACACGCCTTATTGGGAGCATCGTCCGGAATATTCGCCGCAATTATAGCTATTTTGGGCGCACTGCTGTTTGTTGCATCCGACTTTTCAATTGCAATACTCATGTTCAACGAGAAATATAAAAAGAACTATCCCCTTAAGATGTTTAATATGACAACATATTTTCTCGCCGTGCTGCTGCTGAGCGCACTTCCGGCGGTGATATAAACACAATAATTAGAAGGATATATCAATGAATGCTGTTTTATGAAGCTTTTGACCGCTTTTTCGGCGTTTCTTATGCTGTTTTTAAGTCCGAGGCAATATCAGACAGCCCCTTGTTTCAAAAAAATGCCCTGCCTATTACGGCCATCCTGCCACAGCAAATTACATCGGAGAAATTGAGGGCCTTGATCACCCCTATCTCGTCCCCGAGGGAACAAACGGAATGCACGGCAATTCCTACAATACGGGCGCATATCCCTATTCGGGTCCTCTCGGCATTGATCCGGTTATAAGATCACGCTCCATAAACGTATTCGGCGGGCTTGTGACAACGCTGATGTTTGATTCACAGGGCAGAATTATGTGCATAAGCGGAAATGTTGTGGGCTTCAGACTGCTTCTGCCTAACGCCGATTCGTTGGAGACACTTGCCGAAACAAGGCTTCCGAAAAGAGCCTCCTCAATTGAGTTTTTTTAACTCTCGATTTTGATAAAATATCAAGCGATACCTCCGGCGGAGCCTACTGCCACCTTCTTGAAGGGAAAAGACCTATCATCGGAAATTCGGACAATATTATTCAGATATATTCATTGAAGAATCCTCCGAGTAGTTTACAACAGAGAAACGGGTGAAGCTATTGTCACCCAGCCTGTTTTTGAATCGGGACACAAAGTGAGATCAGAATAAAAAGCAACTATACAGAAAAAACGCCTCGTTTTTTACGGGGCGTTTTTTCTGTATACAAGTTCGAATTCAGCACAGATTCAATATAACTTCAACCATTTTTTTCATATCATCCACGCACACGAATTCGTGAACGCCGTGGAAATTTTCTCCGCCCGTTGAAAGATTCGGGCAAGGAAGCCCTTTATAAGTCAGCATTGCGCCGTCGGTACCTCCCCTTATAGCAACTATTTTGGGTGAGACGCCGGCGTTTTTCATTGCGTTTTCAGCGTTTTCAACGAGCCACATACTTCCCTGTTCGATTATTTCGCGCATATTATAATAGCTGTCCTTAATTTCGGCAAAAAAGCTTTCGCCGTAAACATAGTTCATATAAT
>JAFLUL010000100.1 GCA_022508845.1 Oscillospiraceae bacterium
CATTATATATTCTTTATCGTTTTTTAATTATAATTGTATCACCTAATTGTTAAATTTTCAACCCAAAAAGAAAACCTCTCTTATCCGTTGGACAAAAGAGGTTTTATAAATTAAAAAAACTATAAATCGGAAAATATATCTCTTACTGTTATGATCATTTATATTGATTAGCGCGGAGTTTTCGTTTTGTTGAAGCCAGGATAAATGCCGCTGACACAAAGGCCATGCCGAGAATAGCATACTGATATGTGCCTGTCCCGCCGGTGAATGGAAGTTCAGTTAAATTTTCCACTTTATTTTTAAATAAGGGATAAGTGTCCTGCGAGAATTGTTTCCAATTTCCGCCTTTGCTATGATCTTCCTTGTCATTCCATGTCCATATGTAATTTGCCCGCTTCATATTGAGACTGCCGTTATCGTTAAACACAGTTATATCAGCTCTGAATACGCTCTCATCATAGATTATATCGCCGGGGTCAGTTGGTATGAATTCTTTTATATAGTAATGGAAGGTTAATCCCTTAGGGCCGATTTCTTCATCTGCGTCATTGATCAATGTGTCAAATGCCACTGCTTTTGTTCCGCCTTCTTTGAAGTTTATTGTTTCTGTTGCAAACACAGTTTGCTGCATCAGTTTGTCATAATCTAAAACCGAGGTCGATTTATAAACTTCAAATATAAAAGTATCGTCTCTTGCGGAGCTGCCCGCTTCAAAATCCTTTTGCACCCGCAGGGTAACGTTTGCTTGAAAGGACGCAATTTTTACGTCAAAGTCAAGACCGCTGTGATCCGGACATTTGTTGAGTGCGTCTAGGATATCGCGGGTGTCCATAACAACTGTTCGGGTTTCCTGCTGAGCGCCTCTATCGGATATATCGTGCGTTTCTTTACTAAGGTCGTTTCCGTCGCTGTCGATTATTCTTACTGTTTCAATAGCCGGATTTAGTGATAAAAACAGCTCAAACTCAACGGAGGTTACATTACCGATATTTTCTATACTCCTGCCCACCAAACCAAGACCTGGGTTTGAATAACGCTTGCCATCCGATTCTACAGATGTTCCGAATGCAGATGAAAATTCAAACTGTGTATCGGTTTGAGTGCCATAAAGACCGTATTGATCGTTTGGTATGATGTATATATCAGGGTTGGTTCCTGCTCCGTTGAACCGTCCGGGGTTTATTTTCTCACCGTAAACGGTACACTGCTTAACGCCTGTAACTTGAACCTTGTAGGAGACCTCAGTTATCTTCATTTTACCTTCTCCAAGGTCCTCGGTGGTTGTGTCTATGTAGGCTCCGGCGTCCGCAATTTCTATGTCACAATGCTGAATAGTACCGTCTGATGTGTTTCTTACGTTGATATAAAACGTTTCAGTGTTGTCGGCAGAGCCAAATGAGATCTCTTTTAGCCCTGACGTTGTAACACGAAACTCAGCCGTTATCTTTTGATACTGAGTGCCGTTTCTCTCGTCCATTTCTATTTCAAGACTATCTCTGAGCATCTCAACACCGGAAGAAAGGATTTGGAAGTTTGCATTATCCTCCGGCAATGCGTATCCAATAAGAATGACCGTATCGTCGGTATACATTAAATATCTGGTTTCAAAGGGATCATCTCCCAGATTTCTAACGTATATGGGAGTGCCATCCGGATCGGTAAGAAGCCATGTTCTCTGCCATCTTCCCGAAATAATATCCAAATACTCGTGAACTCTGTTTTTATGCAGCTCTTTAACGGAGGTTTTAACATAAATCGGATAGTGGCTTTCAACCCAGAATGATTCCTTTTGACCGTTTGTTGCTGTGAATGTGATCTGACTTTTACCGGGCCTTAATGAGAGATATTTTATTTTCTCGGCAACAGTTCCCGGATTTTTATCGGGCGTGGTTATATCATCCATGCTATCGCCGGTCAGCTCCTCAAAAATGCTGCTGTTTTCCGTAATAGAAAAGCTGCCCGGAACAACTGCTGAAAGATCAAGTGTTGCCCCAACATAAAGGATATATGGGTTTGTTGCTGTGTTTAAACTTACACCTGATAACATTCTGGTTGCAACGTCAACATCAATATAGTCATAATTCATATTACCAACAGTAATGTTGTGAATGTGTATTAACGATGGAGCCTGGCTGATATTGACTGTAAGTGAGTCCTGAGTAGCATTACCGTTTACCGCAAGACATATTACCTTTCCGTTGCCTTCTTTCTTAAATGCGGCAGTTGCATTCGCCATCCATACGTTGTCGGAAGAGTTACCGGTGTTCACTTTAGACCATTGCTGGTCAAGCCCCGTAACATCAATATAGTCTCCGCTGTCTGTGAACGGGTGGGCAAGAATTCCGCTTCCGCTTTGGCTGGTATCCGGTTTATCCCAGTTCATTCTGGGGTTGTTGACAATGGCCAGAAGCTCAATATAATCGTCGGTGGTGACGTTGATAGAACTGTATGTATTCAGAATATAATCCCCTTGGCCATTGATTCTGTAATATATTTTTAAGAAAGTATAGTCGTAATAATTCGCGGCGGCGATAGATGAAACACCGTCGGTTTTGTTCTCTTCATTATCAATTTCAGCAGAATCTGATTTGTTTGAAGATGCATCACCGTTAATGTTGGACTGATTATTGGAAACTGCAGAATCGGAGATATCTTTACCGTTATTATCAGAGGTCTGTTCATCGGGGATAAGCGTTTCATCTGCGTTTGAATCCTCTTCATCGCCGCGCTGGTCATCTTGAACAGTCGTATCTGCGGCAGCTGTATCACCATTTTTGCCGTAATCTGGATCGCAGGGGCAGTTATCATCATGAATATGCTCTTCAAGTTCGCAAACTGTGAGCCTTGTATAGCAGTTCTCGCTGTGATAATGAACATCATTGGGAACACCGCACAGCAATATATTTTGATAGCATTTCTCCGTGTGAGAATGCTCCTCTTTTCCGCAGCTGTATGTCGCAGCAATCGCATCTGTATTCCATAAATTAACAAAGCTTATTTGACCAAATATGATCGTCAAAATAAGAAGCAGAGATATAAAAACTGAGCCTAATGCTTTTCTGTTGTCTTTTTTGCCTCTGAAAAACAAACTTTCCATAGTATAAATCACCCTCTTATATAATTTAATTGTTAAAAAACAAATAAATAATTATTAAAAAAATATAACATATCTTTAAATGTTTTTCAATGAGTTTATCTGATTTTTTTTATTTTATTATTCTTTCTGAACTGAATAGATATGAATTATAGTATTTTTCAAATAAAAACGGACACGGTATATACCGTATCCGTTCTTTGGCGGAGAAGAGGAGACTCGAACTCCTGCGCCGGTTTCCCGACCTACGCCCTTAGCAGGGGCGCCTCGTCACCAACTTGAGTACTTCTCCATGGCAGCGTTTTTTAGCTTTATTAAAATGGCGGAGAGAGTGGGATTCGAACCCACGGTACCCGTAAAGGTACGACGGTTTTCAAGACCGTTCCGTTATGACCACTTCGGTATCTCTCCTTAAGCGAAATATATATTAGCATATAGAAAATTAAAAGTCAAGACTTTTTTGCAAAAAACAGAGCGTCTCTTCCGATTTTAGATAAGAGACGCTCTGAAATTAAATCTGCAAAACTTTTATCGGAAAACCGGAATGCCGATTATCTCTTGGACATTGCTCTTTCCTGTTTTGATATTGAATCTGAGCTGTTTATTCTCGCCGTCCTTTATGAGATCAATAACAATGTCGTTGTCGGAAACATAATTTGCGTCAACAACCTTAAATTCGCTCTTTTGGAACACCTTTTTAAGAGCGTCAACATCAACGCCCTTATATTCCTCGGCGTTATCCGAAACAAAGAGCACGTTTCCGAAAATATGGTTAATTGCTGCCAAAAGAACCTTTTGCTCGTTTGTGAAGGTGAGATTTGAATATCTGAAAAATAAAACGTCGGGGTCGTTGCAGAAAACTCTTCCGTCAAGGTGGCGGCGGAAAATGGAGTTTTTAATAGCGTTCTGAGCGGAGGGGAGCTCGTTGTTCAAAGCCAGTTTATTATAAAATTTTCCGTCGTATTTAAGATCAACGTCGCAGCTTATTCTGCAAGCGTCAACTCTTCCGAACGCCGCGCCGAGCGGAACCCCGCAGCCGAGTATCAGCTTATCCCCGCAGCACTCCCTTAAGAAGTCCATAGCTTCGCACATAATAGTGCCGCGCGATTTGTTGTTTCGGGGATACAGGCACTGGCTGTATAAGAAGTCGAGCTTTACCATATCGTAGCCCCAGTTATATAAAACCGTGTCAAAAAAGCTTTTTATATAGCTTCTGGCTTCTTCGTTATAAAGGTCGAGAGTATATGCTCCGCCCCAGGCAAACACTCCGAGTATGGGCTTTCCGTTATCGTATTTAATAACCCAATCCGGGTGATTTTTATATGTTTCGCTCTTTATCTGAACGCTGAACGGCGCCAGCCATATTCCCGCAAGATAACCCTTATCGTGAATTCTGTCGGCAATGTATTTCATTCCGTTCGGGAATTTCTTTGGGTTTTCATCTGTCCAATCGCCAACAAAGGTCTCATATCCGTCGTCCACCTGGAATATAGAAACGCTGTCTTTTACTATATCGAGGGCGTTTAAATCGCGCAGAATGATTTTTTCGTCTATCTTCTGGAAATAGTTATACCAAGATGTATAGCCGCTCATATGCTCTATTCTCGGTTTTTTTACTCCCATTGCCTTGAAATAGCCGTCAAAGGCTTCGTCATAGCCGCCTTTAATTATAACGGCGTCAAAAAGCTCATAAACTTCGCCTTCTTCAAGAGTTACCCCCTCAACGTCCTTTGAAAGCGTTAAGGTGTCCCTGTTTAAGTCGGCGTAGATTACGGTAAAGCCCTGTTTTTCCGTAAGCGATCCTATAAGAGTAACGTTTTTGCCGCTTTTTATATATGTGTAGCAATGGCTTGTAAAGCAGCCGGCCTCTTTCGGAAAGTCAACAAATCGGCAGTCGGCGGTGATTCCCGCAAGATTTTCAAGCTTTCCCTTTGCAATAGGAGTAAGAGGAGTCATCTTATCTTTAACTGTGTATTCTCTTGAGGTTGTCCAGCTCTGATAGCCGTTTGAAAAGAATTTGTCGTCCTTTTTGAAAACGAACTCAAAATCAAGATCGGCGCGATGCATAGTGAGCTTCTTCTTCGCAGTCACCTTTGCCTTTATGCGGGTTTCGGTTATATCGTATTCCAGCTTATAATTTGAGTTGTCGTTTGAGCGGTCGATATATTTAATGCCGCCTGAGTAATAAGTGAATTCGGTGTTCAGAAGCTTCATATTTTTTCTCCTTATTTAACAACTATATTAACGAGTCTGCCCTTAACATAGAGTTCTTTTATAATGGTTTTACCTTCAATGAATGACGCGGCGATCTCGTTTTCTTTTGCCTTTGTAATAGCTTCGTTGCTTTCGCAGTCGGCCGCAACGGTTATTTTGGCTCTTACCTTGCCGTTTATCTGAACCGCTATCTCGATCTGGCTGTCAATGCACTTCTCTTCGTCGTATTCGGGCCATTTTGAAACAGCTAAAAGAGTTTTGTTCCCGATAAACTCGTTTATTTCCTCGGTGACGTGAGGAGCTATGGGATTTAACAGCGCAATATAGGTTTCAATTTCTTTTCTTGTTATGCTGCCTTTGTCGTATATCTGATTTAAGAGAGTCATAAGAGCGGCAATGGCGGTGTTGTATTTAAGAGTTTCCATATCCTCCGACACCTTTTTTATCGTTTTATGGAAGGCTGATTCAAGCTCGGGAGAATAGGAGTTATCGTCTGTTAATATATCTGTAAGTCCTGCCACTCTGTCAATAAAGCGCTTGCAGCCCTTAACGCTTGATTCGCTCCAGGGCGCCGCCTTTTCGTAGTCGCCCATAAACAGCGCGTAGGTTCTCAGCACATCCGCTCCGAGAGAATCAACAACATCGTTCGGGTCAACAACATTGCCCTTTGATTTGCTCATCTTTTCTCCGTCAGGCCCTAAAATAAGTCCCTGAGCGGTTCTTTTGGCGTAAGGCTCGTCAAAGGGAACTTCGCCTATGTCAAACAGGAATTTATGCCAGAAGCGTGAATAGATAAGGTGGCGGGTTACATGCTCCATGCCGCCGTTATACCAGTCAACTTCTCCCCAGTATTTCAGCTTTTCGGGGTCGGCAAAGCGCTCGCTGTTGTGAGGATCCATATAGCGCAAAAAGTACCACGACGATCCTGCCCACTGAGGCATAGTGTCGGTTTCTCTTCTCGCTTTTTTGCCGCATTTAGGACAATCGCAGTTAACAAATGACTCAATTTTTGCAAGGGGGCTTTCGCCGTCCGAGCCAGGCGCAAAATTTTCAACCTCGGGAAGTCTTAACGGCAGCTCGCTGTAAGGCACGGGAACCATTCCGCAGTTATCGCAATAAACTATCGGTATCGGTTCGCCCCAATAACGCTGGCGGTTAAAAGCCCAGTCCTTCATTTTATACTGAACGCCCTTTTCGCCTATGCCCCTTTCTTCAAGATACTTTATCATATCTTCAATGGAACTCTTTTTGTTTGTGTGGCCGTTTAAGAAGCCGGAATTCACCATCTCTCCGTCGCCCGTGTAGGCTTCCTTTTCGATGTTGCCGCCCTTTATAACTTCAATTATATCAATTCCGAATTTCGTTGCAAAATCATAGTCTCTCTGGTCGTGAGCCGGAACCGCCATAATTGCTCCGGTGCCGTAGCCCATCATAACATAGTCGGAAATAAATATCGGGATCTCCTTGCCGTTTACAGGGTTAACCGCCGAAAAACCGCAGAGCTTAACGCCGGTTTTATCCTTAATGAGCTGAGTTCTTTCAAATTCGGTCTTTTTGGCGCACTCGACTCTGTAGGCTTCAACATCGGCAAAATTGGTTATCTTTTCTTTATATTTATCGAGCAGCGGATGCTCGGGAGCCATAACCATAAAGGTTACGCCGAAAAGTGTGTCGGGGCGGGTGGTGTAAACCCTTAATTTTTCATCGGTATCCTTAACGCTGAAATTAACAAACGCACCTGTTGATTTTCCTATCCAGTTTTCCTGCTGAAGGCGGATGTTCGGAAGGTAATTAACTTCGTCAAGCCCCTGAAGGAGCTTATCTGCGTATTTCGTTATTTTTAAATACCAAACGTCCTTTGATTTTTGAATTATGTCGCTGTGGCATATATCGCATTTGCCGCCCTGGGAATCCTCATTTGAGAGAACGACCTTGCAGGAAGGGCAGTAGTTAACAAGGGTCTTATCGCGGAAAGCAAGACCGTTTTCAAACATTTTAAGGAAGATCCACTGGGTCCATTTATAATAGTCCTCCTCCGTTGTGTCGATAACTCTGTCCCAATCAAAGGAAAAGCCAACCTTTTTAAGCTGGGAGGAGAATTTTTCTATATTGATATCAGTTACCTTTCGCGGATGAATTCCGGTTTTGATCGCGTAGTTTTCGGTTGGCAGACCGTAAGCGTCAAAGCCTATGGGGAACAAAACGTTATAGCCCTGCATCCTTCTTTTGCGGGAAACAA
>JAFLUL010000101.1 GCA_022508845.1 Oscillospiraceae bacterium
GTAAAGCTTGACGACTTTAACGATAATTTTTAAGGAAAGGATGATAACAAAAAAATGAACACAGAATTACGCGACGCTATAATGATATTCCAAAAAGAAAACGGCATAAACGCCGACCTTCTTTGTGAAAAGCTCTGCGGTGCAGTGGCAACGGCCGCCAGAAAGGAATTCGGCGTTAAATCGGGCATATATTGCGACATAGACGAAAATTATGAACTTCATATTTGTATGCGCAAGGAGGTTGTTGACGATGTTCTCGACCCCGATGTTGAAATGAGTGAGGAAGAGGCAAAACAGTATAAAGAGGACGCCATTCTCGGCGATACAATAGAAATACCGCTTCAGCTCTCCAACCTCGGCAGAATTGCCGCTCAGAGCGTTAAGCATATAATCCGTCAGGGAGTCAGAGAAATAGAACACGAGCAGGTGCTCAAAAATTTCCAGAGCAAAAATAAAGAGCTTGTAACAGCTAAGGTTATTTCCGTTAATCCTCAAACGGGCGATGCAAGCGTTGAGATAGGCGGCAGCGAGGCTCTTCTTCCCAAAAAGGATCAGATCCCCGGAGAAAGACTTCGCGAGGGCGATTATATAAAAATTTACGTTGTTGACGTTAAAGAGAGCACAAAAGGTCCGAAGGTGATCCTCTCCCGAGTTAACACAGGGCTTGTTAAACGCCTGTTTGAGCAGGAGGTTCCCGAAATTTACGATGGCACCGTTGAAATAAAGAGCATAGCAAGAGAAGCCGGCTCCAGAACCAAAATCGCCGTTTACGCATCCGATGAAAACGTTGATCCCATAGGCTCGTGCATAGGCCCCAAGGGAGCGCGCGTTAATAAGGTTATTGAAATGATGAGCGGCGAAAAGATAGATATTATAAAATACAGTGATTCTCCCGCGTCTTATATAAGCGCGGCTCTCGCGCCCGCAGAGATAGTGAGCGTTGAGATAGTTGATGAGGAAAATAAGCTCTGCCGCGTTACCGTGCCGGAGGCTCAGCTCTCTCTCGCAATAGGAAATAAAGGGCAAAACGCCCGTATGGCAGCCCGCCTCACCGGTTGGAAAATAGACATAAAGCCCTACTACGGCGATTATCAGCCTATGATCCAGCTTTAATAAACGGAGATAATTTTTATGCAGCAAAAAAAAATACCTGTGCGCAGATGCGTAGGATGCGGTGAAATGAAGCAAAAAAAAGAGCTTATACGCATCGTGAGAACTCCCGAGGGTGAAATATGCGCGGATCCAACAGGAAAAAAATCCGGAAGGGGAGCCTATATCTGCCGATCGTCCGATTGCCTTATGAAGGCCGAAAAGGGTAAAAAGCTTGAAAGATCGTTTGAGTGCAGGATTTCTCAGGAGATATATTCCGCGCTGTCGGAGGAAATTGCAAATGGATAAGCTCTTTTCAATGCTGGGGCTTGCCCGCAGAGCAGGAAAGCTGCTTAATGGGCGCGATGCCGTTATGGGATCGGTAAAAAAGAAAAAAGCAGAGCTTGTGCTTTTAACTGCCGATGCATCCCCCCGGCATAAGCAGGAGCTTGAAGCTCTGAATTTTAACGGCAAAACGATTGAATTGCCGTATAATATGGATGATATAGCTTTTTATCTCGGAAAAAGAAGCTGCATATTTGCGCTTGAGGATAAAAACCTGAGCGCCGCTATTGATAAACTTAACTGACAGGAGGTTTTTAACTTGGCAGTAGCATTAAAGTATAAAATCCACGAACTCGCTAAAGATTTCAATATGAACAGCAAAAAGCTCATAGAGCTTCTTGCTTCCTATTCCGACACCCCGAAGAAATCGCAAACAGCTCTGACCTCCGACGAGCTCGACATCGTTTTTGATAAGCTCTCTCAGGAATTCGCCGTACAGAGCTTTGATAAATTCTTCGCTATGGAGAAACCCACCGAAGAGGCTCCCGCCGAAACGTCAGCTGAGAGCAAGTCTGCCGCAGAGGAAAAGGCCGATTTGTCGGCGGAAGAAAAAACAGAGGCTCCGGCACAGGAGAAGTCTGCTTCCGAAAAAGCGAATGAGCCTGCTTCAAAAAAGGAAGAAAAGCCCGCTCAGAAGACCGAGCCAAAGCCTGCCCAAAAGCAGTCCGATCCGCAGCCCTTTAAGAAAAGAGAGCATAAAAACGACGGAGCGGTTCAGTCAAGAACAAAGGGCGACCGCAAGACCGTAAACACCCGCTCGCAGGGCGTTGAGCTTGATAAATATAACGAACGCTACGAGAACATGTCGTCTTACAGCGTAAGAGGCCGCGAGGGTGAGGCCCAGAAACAAAAAATTCAGCAGAAATCAAAGCAGTATAATAAAAAGGACAGCCGTTTCCGCAAAAAGGAGACCGAAGCTGAGCGCCTTAAGAGAATAGCTGAAGAAAGAGCAAACCGCAAGCTCGTTATTAAGGTGGGCGATGAGATAACCGTTGGCGAATTTGCCTCGCTTCTCAAAATGACCGCCGCCGAGGTAATAAAAAAGCTGTTCGGATACGGCATAATGGCGGGTATAAATGAAACCATAGATTATGACACCGCCGAGATAGTTGCCATGGATCTGGGCGTTAAGGTTGAAAAAGAGGTAGTAGTTACCATTGAGGACAGAATAATCGACAGCACCGAGGACAGCGACGCCGACCTTGAAGGAAGAAGCCCCGTTGTTGTTGTTATGGGGCATGTTGACCACGGAAAGACCTCTATTCTTGACGCCATCAGAAACACAAGCGTAACCGCCACCGAATCAGGCGGAATAACCCAGCATATCGGTGCTTATAGGGTTCAGATCGACGGCAGCTATATTACCTTCCTTGACACTCCCGGTCACGCCGCATTTACGGAAATGCGCGCAAGAGGCGCAAAGGCAACCGATATCGCGGTGCTTGTTGTTGCGGCTGACGACGGCATTATGCCCCAGACCGTTGAGGCTATAAACCACGCAAAGGCCGCCGAGGTGCAGATTATTGTTGCCATAAACAAGATGGATAAGCCGGGCGCAAATCCCGATAAGATAAAGCAGCAGCTTACCGAATATGACCTCGTTCCCGAGGAATGGGGCGGCGATGTTATCTGCGTGCCCGTTTCTGCAAAAACTCACGAAAATATAGATAAGCTTCTTGAGTCCATTCTGCTTGTTGCGGAGGTAAGCGACCTCAAAGCAAATCCCAACCGTGCCGCAAAGGGCGTTGTTATTGAGGCAAAGCTCGATAAGGGCAAGGGCCCCGTTGCAACGCTTCTTGTTCAAAACGGAACGCTCAAAAACGGCGATATCGTTGTTGCAGGAACTGCGGTTGGACGCATAAGAGTTATGACCGACTATACCGGCAAAAAGGTAAAGGAGGCAGGACCTTCAGTTCCCGTTGAGGTTATGGGACTTGCCGAAGTGCCTATGGCGGGCGACAGCTTTGACGCCGTTTCCGATGAAAAGCTCGCAAGAGCTCTTGTTGAGCAGAGAAAGCAAAAGCTCAAGGACGAACAGTTCAGCGCATATAGAAAGGTAACTCTCGACAACCTCTTCTCAGCTCTTGAAGAGGGTGAGCTTAAGGATCTTAATATCATTGTTAAGGCTGACGTTCAGGGCTCGGTTGAGGCAATCAAGCAGAATCTTGAAAAACTCTCGAACAACGAGGTTCGCGTTAAAGTTATCCACGGAGGCGTTGGCGCGATAGTTGAATCCGATGTTATGCTCGCAAACGCGTCAAACGCCATAATCATAGGCTTCCACGTCCGTCCGGACGCAACCGCCTCCGTCGCAGCAACCAGAGATCATGTTGAAATGCGTATGTATTCGGTTATATATGACTGCATTGAGGATGTTGAGGCCGCCATTAAGGGTATGCTTGCTCCGAAGTTCAGAGACGTTGAGCTCGGTAAAGCAGAAATAAGGCGCGTTTTCAAGCTCTCAAGCGTTGGAACAATAGCCGGATCTTACGTTCAGAGCGGTAAAATCGTTAGAAACTGCAAGGTCAGAGTTGTGCGTGACGGCATAGTTATAGCAGATGATTCGGTTGCCTCTCTTAAGCGTGAAAAGGACGATGCCAAAGAGGTTATGTCCGGATATGAGTGCGGCATAGGACTTGATAAATATAACGATATAAAAGAGGGCGATATTCTGGAAGCCTACGTCACCGAGGAGTTCCGTGACAACTGAAAAAACAAAGGAGTGTTCCTATGGCATATAAACAGAACAGAACAGCCGAGGATATCAAACGCGAATTAAGCCTGATAATAAGCGATTTAAAGGACCCGAGAATAAGCGAGGGTATGCTCACCGTTGTTAGAACAGAGGTGGCCCACGACCTCTCCTTCTGCAAGGTGTATATAAGCTCTCTTAACGGCATCGAGGCGGCAAGCGAGGCCTGCAAGGTGCTCGAAAAAACCGCAAAGGGGCATGTCAGAAGCGAGCTGGGCAAAACCTTAACAATAAGAAAAGTACCCGATATCAAATTCATTCCCGATGATACGGTTGAAAAGAGCTTTGACCTTTTTAAAATACTCGAAGAAGACAATAAAAGGCTTCAGGGGCAATGAACAAAAGCATTGATTTTGAAAGAGCGTGGGCTGCCCTGAGCAAAATGGACGATATCCTTATCTTGACTCACTTATCACCCGACGGCGATGCTGTGGGAAGTATGTTTGCGCTGTATTTAGCGTTAAAACAGCTCGGAAAGAATGTAAGATGCATTATAAAAGACATTCCCCGGTCGCTGAAATTCGCTGAAGTGCCTGAGGCGTTCGCCGAATTTAATGAAAAATATGTTGTAACCGTTGATGTGGGCGATAAAAAGTTGCTCGGAAGCGAATTAAACGCGCTTTACGGCGAGAGAGTGGACTTAAACATTGACCACCACGGAACAAACGTGATGTTCGCCAAGGAAACGCTTGTTGTTCCGGAGGCTTCCGCCGCATGCGAAGTGCTTTTTGATCTCTTTGATTTCGGCGGCATAAATATAACAAAGGATATCGCAAACAGGCTTTATGTTGGCATCGCAACCGACACCGGCTGCTTCAGATATCTTAACACAACCTCAAAAACCCTGCGCACAGCCGCCCGGCTGCTTGATTCCGGGGCTGAGTCAGGAAGAATAAACAACGACCTTTTTGAAACAAAATCTCCTCAATATGTTGCGTTTGAAAAGGCTGCCGTAAATTCTCTTAGTTTTTATTTCGGCGGAAAGTGCGCCGTTATGCTCATAACTCAAAAAATGTATGACGAGGCGGGCATAGTTGAGGCCGACACTCAGGGAATAAACGGACTTCCCCGTATGATAGAGGGCGTTATCGCAGGAGTTACGGTAAAGGAACGCTCGGGCGGCGTTTTTCACGCTTCCGTGCGCACCAGAGACCCCATAAACGCGGCGGATATTTGCTCTGTATTCGGCGGCGGAGGACATAAATACGCTGCGGGATGCGAGCTTGGAACCGACTCCGAAGCGGCGGTCATAAAAATCGTTTCGGCTGTTGAAGAAAATCTTAAGGCGGCAGGACTGTTGTAAGAAAATATGAACGGATTCGTTGTGCTTGACAAAAAAGAGGGAATTTCTTCTTTTAAGGCGTCAAGCTTTCTCAGAAAAATTTATAACGAAAAAAAAACCGGTCACACGGGTACTCTTGATCCTATGGCAACGGGCGTTTTGCCCGTTGCGGTGGGCAAGGCTACCCGCTTTATTGATTTTATCCCCGACAGCGGCAAGGCGTATACGGCGCGTTTTCGCTGCGGCGTTACAACCGACACCCTTGATATAACCGGAAAGGTGCTCAGTGAGTGCAGTGTAAACATAACCGCTCAGCAGATTGAGGAGCTCATCCCCCGGTTCAGAGGGGAGATCGCCCAGCTCCCGCCTATGTATTCCGCGATTTCCGTTAACGGACAGCGGCTTTATTCTCTTGCAAGGCAGGGAATCGAAGTGGAACGCCAAACACGGCTCGTTGAAATATCCGAGCTGGAATTAACGGACTGTTCAGGAAATAACGAATTTGAAATAAGCGTTGCCTGTTCAAAGGGGACATATATCCGATCCCTTATCTCCGATATCGGAGAGGCGCTCGGGTGCGGTGCGGTTATGACTGCCCTCAGACGCACAAGCTCAAACGGATTTTCTGTTGAAAACAGTTTCACCGAAGAAGAGATAACTGCTGATCCCGCAAAAGCGCTTCTGCCGCTGGATCATCCTTTTTTGTGTTATGAAAGCCTCAGCGTAACGGATAAACAGGCTGTGCGTTTTTCAAACGGCGGCGAGCTGTCGGCAAACCGTCTCGGAAAGGCAGGAGAAACCGGTATATTCAGGGTTTATTCTCCTATCGGAACCTTTTTGGGGCTTGGAGAAATAAAAGGGGATTCTTTGGTTGTTCTGAGGGTGACCGGCGATGTGTGAAAAAGCTTCAAGAGCCGCCGCGCTCGGATATTTTGACGGACTTCATCTCGCTCATATAAAAGTGATTTCCGCCGCTTTGAAAGAAAAAGAAAACGGCCTTTCCCCCTGCATTCTGCTTTTTGACGAATCTCCGGCAAAAGTTCTTGCAGGGATAAACGTACCGAAACTTATCAGCAATGAGGACAGAGAAGCCTTTCTGCGAGGAATGGGGCTTGAAATAATTAAAATAAAATTCAGCGAAATAAAGGATGAGTCGCCCGAGAAGTTCGTTTCCTGCGAGCTTAAAGCCCGCCTGGGGATAGCTTTTATCTCGTGCGGATATAACTATACATTCGGAAAAAACGGCGCCGGAAATGCAAAAACGCTTAACAACCTCTGCAATACATACGGCATTGGCTTATCTGTGTGCGGCGAAGTAACAAAAAACGGCGAAACGGTATCATCAACCGCCATAAGAAACGCCGTAAAAAGCGGCGATATGAAAAAGGCTGTAAATTTTCTCGGCCGTCCGCTGAGCTTTGTATCGCCTGTTTTCTCAGGCGACAGCCGAGGCAGACTTTTGGGGTTTCCAACAATAAATCAGTATCTCCCGGAGGACTTCATCGTTCCGAAATTCGGGGTGTATGCTTCCATCGCGGAATTTGACGGCAAAAAATATCCGGCAGTAACAAACATAGGCTCCCGACCCACCTTCGGCGGAGAAAACCCTCGCAGCGAAACCCATATTATCGGCTTTTCCGGCGATCTTTACAGCAGAAATATAAGAATCGGTTTAATAGACTTTATTCGCGGCGAAAAAAAATTTCCTTCTGCCGAAAATCTCATTTTGCAAATTGAAAATGATGCCCAAACAGCATATAATATGCTTATAAATTCAAACTATTTTTAATTTATTGAAAAAAAGTATTGACAAATTATTTTTTTTCCTTTATAATAAGCAAGCGTTCAGAACATAGCTATTCGGCGGGATAGCTCAGTTGGCTAGAGCACTCGGTTCATACCCGGGGTGTCGTTGGTTCAAATCCTACTCCCGCTACCAAATAAGGCCCGGTGGTCAAGCGGCTAAGACACCGCCCTTTCACGGCGGTAACACGAGTTC
>JAFLUL010000102.1 GCA_022508845.1 Oscillospiraceae bacterium
GCTTCATAGAGGAGATGATGAACGGACAGAAGGTCGTTAAGGTATTTACCCATGAGGAAGCTGCTAAAAAGGATTTTGATAAGGTAAACGACGAGCTTCGTGAAAACAGCCGCCGCGCACATACCTTCTCAAATATTTTCGGCCCCATAATGAACAATATCGGAAATATTCTCTATGTTTTAACTGCCTTTGTGGGCGGAGTTCTGATAATTTACGGCGCTCGCATACCCAATCTTTCGCTTGAAAATATATTCTCGGGAAATTTATCCGCGCCTCTCACCGTTGCTGTTGTCGCGTCATATCTCGGTATGTGCAAGCAGTTTACCGGTCAGGTAAATCAGGCTTCTCAACAGATTAACGCCATAGCTATGGGTATGGCGGGAGCCGCACGTATATTTGACCTTCTTGAGCGTGAAAGCGAAACTGACGACGGCTATGTTACACTTGTTAACTGCAAAGAGGAAAACGGCGTAATAACCGAGTGCGCGGAGCATACGGGCAAATGGGCATGGAGACATCCCCATTCATCTGACGGCAGCGTTACCTATACGCTCCTTAAGGGAGATGTTGTGCTTGACCACGTTGATTTTTCGTATGAAGAGGGCAAGCAGGTTTTATATGACGTTTCTCTCTATGCAAAGCCCGGTCAGAAGGTCGCCTTTGTTGGCGCAACCGGTGCGGGTAAAACAACCATAACCAATCTTCTGAATCGTTTTTATGATATTGAGGACGGCAAAATCAGATACGACGGTATCAATATAAACAAGATAAAAAAATCAGATCTCCGTCGTTCACTCGGAATAGTTCTTCAGAGCACAAATCTTTTCACAGGCACAGTTATGGACAATATCCGCTACGGCAGACTTGATGCAACCGATGAAGAATGCATAAGCGCCGCGCGTCTTGCCAATGCCCACGATTTTATAACCCGTCTGCCAAACGGTTATAACACTATGCTCACTTCAAACGGAGCTAATTTATCTCAGGGCCAGCGTCAGCTTCTCTCAATAGCGCGTGCCGCCGTTGCAGATCCGCCTGTTATGATACTTGACGAGGCAACGTCCTCAATCGACACCCGAACAGAAGCCCTTGTTCAGCAGGGTATGGACGCGCTTATGAACGGCAGAACAGTTTTTGTTATAGCGCACCGCCTCTCCACAGTTCAGAATTCAAACGCAATTATGGTGCTTGACCACGGACATATAATTGAACGCGGCAGCCATAATGACCTGATAGAGCAAAAAGGAACCTATTATGCGTTATATACCGGAGCTTTTGAGCTTGAATAAATAATATTTTCGTGATATAATAGTTTTATCATTAATAGGGAGGTTATATTTTGAGAAATACCTTAGGTCTTAATTTTAACTGGAAATACAGCGAGAGCTTTGATGAAGCTATGCTGCGCCCGGGGTATGACGATTCCGGGTTTGAGATTGTTCAAATTCCTCATTCCAATAAGGAACTGCCCTATAACTATTTTAACGAAAATGACTATCAGTTTGTTTGCTGTTACAGAAAAAATTTCCGTCTTCCCGCTGACGCGTTTCAAAACGGCAGACGCGTATTCCTCAATTTTGAGGGAGCTGCAAACTATGCTGAGGTTTTCTTAAACGGTAAGCGCGTTGGAGAACACAAAGGCGGCTATACTCCGTTCAGGTTTGACATAACCGATTTGGTTAATAAAAGTAATAACGTTCTCGCCGTTAAGCTCGACTGCACCGAGAGAAGCGAAATTCCTCCGTTCGGTTTTGTTGTGGATTACCTTTGTTACGGCGGAATTTACAGAGAAGTTTCTCTTGAAATAACAGAGGACAGTTTTATTGAGGACATTTTTATAAAAACTCCGAATGTTCTCGGCGATTATAAAATTATGGAAGCGGATATCACCTTCAATAAGCCGGTTAACGGCAGCGTTTCTCTGAAGGTTACGGGCGAAAGCGTTAAAGCCGAGAAAAAAGCTGATGTAAACGGAAAAACCCTCAGAGTCCGCTGGAATATCCGCGGCGCAAAGCTCTGGGATATAAACGATCCTAATTTATATGATTTTACAGTTAAGTATAACGGCGATGAAACATCAAAAAAATTCGGCTTCAGAGAGGCAAAATTTACCCGCACAGGCTTTGAATTAAACGGAAGAAAGATAAAGCTTGTGGGACTTAACCGCCATCAGAGCTATCCCTATGTTGGAAATGCAATGCCCGCCTCCGCTCAGAAGGCGGACGCCGATTTGCTCAAATATAAGCTCGGCTGCAATTTTGTCCGCACGGCCCACTATCCCGATTCGGTCCACTTTATAAACAGGTGCGATGAAATAGGCCTTCTGGTGTTTACCGAAATGCCGAGCTGGCAGCATTTGGGCGAGGGTGAATGGAGAGAAAACTGCCTTAATAACATAAGGGATATGGTTATAAGAGACCGCTCCCATCCGTCAATAGTTCTTTGGGGAGTAAGAGTAAACGAAGGAGCCGACTGCGATGAGTTTTACACCGAAACAAACGCCCTTGCGCGCTCTCTTGATCCAACCCGCCAAACCGGCGGAGTGAGAAATATGCCCCGCAGCCATCTCCTTGAGGACGTTTACACCTACAATGACTTTTCGCATTCCGGCAGCTTTATAAAGCTGCTTCCGCCCGCGGTCGTTACCGGACTTAAGGCTCCATATCTAGTAACCGAGCATAACGGCCATATGTATCCAACAAAGAGCTTTGATAGGGAAGAGATAAGGCGCGAACACGCTTTAAGGCACCTCAGAGTTCAGAACAAGGCCTTTGGCAATAAACGCATAAGCGGCGCAACAGGCTGGTGTATGGCGGATTATAACACCCATAAGGATTTCGGCAGCGGTGACAGAATATGTTATCACGGTGTAACGGATATGTTCCGCGTTCCAAAGCTCGCCGCCGCGGTTTATGCTTCCCAGCAGGATGAATTCCCCGTTATGGAAAGCTCCTCTGCTATGGATGTCGGCGAATATCCCGGCGCGATAATAGGGCAGACTTATATCTTTACAAACTGCGACTATGTTGAGGTGTATAAAAACGGAGAATATAAGAGCACCGCATACCCCGATAGAAAGACTTATCCGAACCTGCCTCATCCGCCGATTTCTCCCGTTGACCTGATAGGAAACGCCCTTGTTACCGATGAGGGGCTGGATGAAAAAAGTGCCGCTGCTCTGAAAAACGCGCTTGTTGCAGCAGGAAAATACGGTTATATTATGCCCCCGCATCACTATGCCGAAATAGCATATGCTTTTCTTCACGGCAGAATGAAATTTCAGCAGATAGTTGACATAGTTACCAAGTATTTCGCAAACTGGGGCGATGAACAGGTGGCTTACCGCTACGACGGCTATAAAGACGGCAAACTCGTTAAATCCATAACACGCACTGCAGTAACCGAAACAAAACTGAGCGTCAGCGCCGATTGCTACGACCTTACCGAGGACGAAACCTACGATGTTACAAGAGTTGAGCTTCTTGCGCTAGACGGAAACGGCAACCGCCTGGCCTTTGCAAATAACGCTGTTAAGGTAAGCGTTCAGGGACCTGTAAGCGTTATCGGTCCCGATAATTTCGCTCTTGTTGGCGGCGACAGAGCCTTCTGGATACGCACAACCGGAAAACAGGGTAAAGCGAAAGTTATTATTGAAGCTGAAAACCTCGGAACATATGAGCTTGAATTTAATATCGTCAAGAAATAAAGGAGAAAATTATGTATTACGAAATGACAATAGCCGGCTGCAAAAGACAGCTTCCTCTCTGCAAATTAAGCGATGACCTTATGATAGGCGCGTTTATTATAATCGGCGATCAGGAATTAACCGTAGCCTGTGCGAGAGACCTTCTTAAAATAGCCCCGGAATACGACTATCTTATAACCGCCGAGGCAAAGGGTATGCCCCTTGTTCACGAAATGGCCCGTCAGCACGGCGATAAAAAATATATGGTCGCAAGAAAGGGCGTTAAGCTCTATATGACCGGCGTTTTCAAAACTGAAGTTCGCTCCATAACAACCGATAAGCTTCAAACGCTGTATCTTGACGTAGCCGACGCCGAACTTATGAAGGGTAAAAAAATCCTCATAGTTGACGATGTTGTAACAACCGGCGAATCGCTCTATGCTCTTCAGGAGCTTGTTAAACAGGCAGGCGGCGAGATATGCGGAAACCTTTGTATTTTAGCTGAGGGCAAAGCCGGCGACAGAACAGATATCAAGTATCTTGAAAGGCTGCCTATGTTCAATTCAAAGGGCGAAGTTATCTAATTACAAAATTGTAATGTTATTTTTCCAACTTTTTTCTTAAATATACTAAACAAATCAAAAAATTGTGCTATAATGTTACTATGGATAATATATATTGGAGTTTATTATGAGCGCAAAAAAGGCTTCCGTTAAAAATAAAAAGAAAAAAAGAAAGGGCAGCGGTATCGGAACGGCGATACTCACCGTGTTCCTGGTTTTGTTCACCATCGGTGTTATAACCGTTGGGTCGGTTGCCGTAACGGTTCTGTCCGATCTTAAGCTGATTTCGTTTGGGAAAACCAAGGCTATCGAGGACGAAATTGCCGGCGTTGATTACCTTGACCTTGAAAATTATATAACGAATCAGGCAAAAACAACAATAATTTATGCCTATGATTCCGAGGGAGAGCTTATTGAGGACACCCGGCTTCACGGCGAAGAAAACCGCCTTATGGCATCGCTTGACGAAATATCTGTATATGCGCGCAATGCTGTTATTGCCCTTGAAGATAAGCGCTTTAGGAATCATCAGGGCGTTGACTGGTACGGCACTATGCGCTCAATAATTTACGACGTGACCGGCAAGGCTATGCAGGGCGGTTCAACCATAACCCAGCAGCTCATAAAAAACCTCACCGGTGAAAACAAGCGCACCCTCATTCGAAAATATAACGAAATAAAAAATGCCCTTTCTCTTGAGCGACACTTTGAAAAGGACGAAATCCTTGAAGCATATCTGAACACTATGTATCTCGACCAGGGATGCTACGGCATAAAAACAGGCGCGGAATATTATTTCGGAAAGGATGCTTCCGACTTAACTCTTATGGAGAGCGCTATTCTTGTTTCAATAACCCAGAAGCCCAGAGGAAACAATCCCATACTTAACTACGACTCAAACCGTGAACGCGCGGTATACTGTTTGAAATGTATGCTCGAGCAGGGTATGATAAGCGAAGATGAGTATAACAAAGCGTTAAACGAAAAGGTTGTTTTCGTAGGCAAAAAGGTGGATGACACCGAAAAAGAGGAAACCGAGGTAGAGGTTTCCTCCACCGCAACCGAATATCAGAGCTGGTATACCGACTATATTATTGACGCGGTTATCAAGGATCTCAGCGCGAAATACGGCTACACCAAAACCGAGGCTTGGAGAAAGGTATACTACGGAGGTCTTTCAATTTATTCCGCCGTTGACGCAAATATTCAGTCTGAGCTGGACGATGTTTATTCAAACCGCATAACCTTCCCCAAAGAGGAAGATACTGAAGAGCATCCGGCAATTCAGTCCGCCATGGTAATTATGGACTATGAGGGCAGAATTCTCGGAATCGCCGGAGCTCTCGGCGAAAAACGCGGAAACCGCGTTCTCAGCTATGCAACAGGCGACCCGAGAAATCCCGGTTCTTCGATTAAACCGCTGAGCACCTATGCTCCCGCGGTCGAGGGCAACTATTTCTATTGGTCGAGCAGGCTCCCGAACTATGGCATAACCCTTTCCTCCGGCGAATTATGGCCTTCAAACTACGGCGGAAGCTACGGCAGCCCCGGAGATATCAGAAATCTTGCCGATGCAATAGCTCCGTCGCTGAACACCGTTCCCGCAAGAATAGTTCAGGCAATGGGAACAACCTACAGCTATTCATTCCTTCGCGACCGTTTCCGTCTTTCAACTCTTATCGCCAGCGATAATGACTATGCTCCCCTCGTCATAGGCGATATGGGGCGCGGTGCAACTCCTCTGGATATGTGCGCAGCCTATTGCTCCTTCGGCAACGGCGGCCTGTATTATGAGCCTTATTGCTATTATAAGGTGGTTGACTCCGTAGGAAAAACAATACTTGAGCCGAATAAAACAGGTGAGCGTATTCTCTCCGAAGGTACCGCCGACGTAATGAATTATCTGCTTCAGTGTCCCGTTACCTATTCAAACGGTACTGCGAGGGGATATGGGGTTGACGGATTTACAACCTTTGCAAAAACAGGTACTTCTTCCGATAACCACGATAAATGGATGGTTGGCGGAACTCCCCATTATGTTTGCGCCTCGTGGGTCGGCTTTAAGGACAGATCAGAGATAAACATCGCAAAATACGGCACATACCCCGCCGCAAAGGTGTTTAGGGAAGTTATGAACCGAATCCATAAAGGGCTTGAAGCTAAGGATTTTGAATACAGCAACGATTCCGTAAGAAGAAGCTATTGCAGATCAACCGGCCTATTGGCAGGACCCGGCTGCGGTTCCACCGGATCGGGATGGTATAAAATTGATAATCTTCCAAGCGTATGTCCGGGCGGTTGTTCGGGTGGCGGAGAAGAAGGACCAACCTCCGATGAAGTAGTAAGATTTTAGACGATATGGTAATTTTAGCTGTTGATTACGGCGACGTCAGAACCGGCGTTGCCGTTTGCGATAAAAATGAAATTCTTGCCTCTCCCGTCTGCGTTATTTCGGAGCGTTCTCCTGAAACTCTCGCAAAAAAAATAGCTGACCTTTGCGCTCAATATAAAGCGGAAAGTATAGTTCTCGGACTCCCCAAAAATATGGATGGTTCCGAGGGATTCAGAGCAGATGCGGTAAAGAGCTTTGCCGAAATTCTGAAAGCAGAAACCTCACTGCCAATTGTCCTTAGGGATGAACGCCTGACAACAGTAAGCGCGCATCAGTTTCTTAATATTACCAACACTCGCGGAAAGAAAAGAAAAAACACCGTTGATGCGGTAAGTGCGGTGCTCATTCTTGAAGATTATATCGGCTTTAGACACCGCGATAATAAAACATAAAAAAGAACCCGAAGGGAGAGGTGTGACCTGCCCCAAAATGTACGGACAGAACAAAAAACACCCTATGGCAGATAAAATTAAAATTTAAGCAACGAACTGACTTCGTAATTCAAGCGGAGTCAGTTTTGATTTTAGTTGGATGCGCTCGTTGTTGTAGAAATGAATATATTCACATCTGAGGAGGCGCGACTCCTCATAGGTTTCGAGTTTGACGCGGTAAATGCACTCAGTTTTGAGAATGGAAAAGAAATTTTCGGCTAAAGCATTGTCATAAGGATTTCCCCGTCTTGATATGGATGGTGGTATGCGGTATGATTGAGTTAGCTTAAAGTA
>JAFLUL010000103.1 GCA_022508845.1 Oscillospiraceae bacterium
GGCAAATTCGGAACAACCGACGCGGATGAGGATTGGGCGTGCGAAGCAAGACGCTATTATTTCGGAATAGTGGGCAAATACGGCGCGCAGGTGCAAAGCGTTCTCAAAAAGGCCGCATCGCTCGATATCGGCATAATCTGCCCGCTGCACGGACCCGTTCTCAGCGAGAATCTTTCTTATTATATAAATCTTTATAACACCTGGTCGTCCTACGGCGTTGAGAGCGAGGGTGTTGTTATTTGCTATACATCGGTTTACGGCAACACCAAAAAGGCGGTTGATCTTTTAGAACAAAAGCTGAAGGAAAACGGCTGCCCGAAGGTTGCGATTAACGACCTTGCGCGCTGCGATATGGCTGAGGCGGTTGAGGACGCCTTCCGCTACGGCAAGCTGGTTTTGGCAACAACCACATATAACGCCGATATTTTCCCGTTTATGCGCCAGTTTATTGAGGCATTGACCGAGCGCGGTTATAAAAACAGAACCGTTGGTCTTATCGAAAACGGAAGCTGGGCTCTTAACGCTGCAAAAACAATGCGCTCTATGTTTGAAAACAGCAAAAATATCGTTTTTACGGAAAACTCAGTACACATTAAATCCGCCCTCAGCGATGAAAGCAGACAGCAGATAAACGATATGGCAAAGGAGCTTTGCGCAAATTATATCGCCGGATCCGAAAACGCCGAAAACAAAAACGATCTCTCTGCCCTGTTTAAGATAGGCTACGGCCTCTATGTTGTTACCTCAAACGACGGAACAAAGGACAACGGACTGATAGTTAACACCGTAACTCAGGTAACAAGCACACCGAACCGCATTGCTGTTTGCATAAACAAGGCGAATTATTCTCACCACGTTATAAAGCAGACCGGAATTATGAATGTTAACTGCCTTTCGGTTGAAGCTCCTTTTAAGGTTTTTGAAAACTTTGGTTTCCAAAGCGGCAGAACCGCCGATAAATTCAAGGATTTTGCTCCGCTTCGTTCCTCAAACGGACTTGCCTTCCTCTCAAGCTATATAAACGCATTTATGTCGCTTAAGGTTGAGCAGTATGTCGACCTTGATACCCACGGTATGTTTATCTGCAGCGTTACCGAGGCGCAGGTCATCTCAAAGGCGGAAACTATGAGCTATAGCTATTATCAGGATAATGTTAAGCCGAAGCCTGACGCGGGCGTTAAAAAGGGCTATGTCTGCAAAATTTGCGGATATGTTTATGATGGGGATGAGCTTCCCAACGATTATATCTGTCCGCTTTGCAAGCATCCCGCCTCGGATTTTGAGCCGATAAATCAATAAAATTTATTGAAATCTTTAAAAAAATTATTATTTTTAATGTTGACATTTTAACCCTTTTGTGATTTAATATGTTCACACCTAATAAAACTAAAAACTATGACGGAACTAATGTCTGCGAAACCGATTTTCAGAGAGTCGGCGTTTGGTGCGAGCCGATAAATGGGCCGCAGGCAGTCTCCTTCCCGAGTTTGCTTTGTAAACGATATTATTCAAGTAATGAAGCACGGCTGCCCCGTTACAGGCTGTGGGCTTAGATGAGCCCGAGAGAGTCCGCTTTTTAAGCGGGAAGCAGGGTGGTACCGCGAAGAAATTTCGTCCCTGAGGATTATCCTCGGGGACTTTTTGTGCGATAAGCAGAGAAAGGAATATTTATTATGGACAGAGAAGTCAGAATAGCAGACATAACTATGAAGCAAAACGACAAAAACGCGCCCGGAGCGCTGTCGTTCAAAGAAAAAATAGAGCTTTGCAAACTGCTTGATAAAACCGGAGCATCGGTTATTGAAATTGAGGGAATAGTTAACAGCAAGGTTGATTCTCTTCGCATAAAATCAATAGCCTCGGCGGTTAAAAACAGCACTGTTGCTGTTCCCGTGGAGCTTAAAAGGGAGAGTGTTGACGCGGTATGGAGCGCGCTTTCGGGAGCAAAAAGCCCGCGGCTGCAGGTTCCGGCGGCAGTAAGCCCTATGCAGATGGAATATATCTTCCATAAAAAGCCTGCCGCAATGCTTGAGGCAATAAGCGATACTGTGAAATACTGCGCCGAAAAAACCGAAAATGTTGAATTCGTTGCAGATGACGCGGCCAGAAGCGATGAAAAATTCCTCTATTCGGCGATAAAAGCGGCTATTGAAGCCGGAGCAAAAACCGTAACTCTTTGCGATGCAGCAGGAAATCTTCTCCCCGATGAATTTAAGAGCTTTATTGAGAGCGTTTGCGAAAACGTTCCCGAGCTGAAAGAGGTAACTCTCGGAGTACAGTGTGAAAACACTCTGAGCATGGCGGACGCCTGCCTTATAGCCGCTGTTGGCGCGGGAGCAAGAGAGCTTAAGGCTGCCGCTTATCCGATAAAAACAGCCTCTTTTAAGAATATTGCTAATATTCTCTCCGACAGGGGAGAGACCTTCGGAGTTTATACAAACGCGCGCACGGTTGAAATGAAGAGAATAACCGGGCAGATAGAGAGCATTTTTTCCGGAGGAAAGGGAAGAGCCGCCTATTCTTCGGGAGAGGCAAAGGAAAACGACGGACTTATTCTTTCAAAGCACGATGATAAGCAGTCCGTTTTGAAGGCCGCCGAAAAAATAGGATATGAGCTGAGCGCAGAGGACGGCGATGCCGTTTGGGAGGCGTTTAAGGCAATAGCCGAAAGGCGCGAGCAGATAGACGCCCGCGAGCTTGACGCGATTATTGCCTCCGCCGCAATGCAGGTTCCCCAAACCTATACCGTTAAGGCTTATATGGTAACGGCGGGAAATCTCGCAAAGGCGGTTGCAACTGTAACACTTGTAAGAGATGAAATAGAGATGGAGGGCGTTGGTCTCGGCGACGGCCCCATTGACGCTGCCTTCCTTGCGCTTGAACAGGCGTCGGGCTGCCATTATGAGCTTGATGAATTCAGAGTCAGAAGCGTAACCGAGGGCAGAGAAGCCATGGGTGAAACGGTTGTAAGGCTGGTTTCAAACGGCAAGCTTTACGGCGGCCGCGGCATTTCCACCGATATAGTTGGGTCAAGCATCGCCGCGTATGTAAGCGCGCTTAATAAAATTGCCTATGAGGAGGGTCAGATATGAGGCTTTCATTTTCAACAAGGGGCTGGGATATGCTCTGGGAGGAGCTTCTTCAAACCGCATCTGATATGCATTTTTCGGGAATAGAACTTTATAATGTTCTGCTCAGAGACGATTTATTGGGCAGGGGCGGAGCGTTTCATAAATATAACGCCGCCGCAACCGTTCGTGAGCTTAAAGAAAAAAAGCTCGCGGTTCCCTGCTTTGACACCTCCTTTGACATTGCGGAAAAAAATATAAACATAAGCGCTGTTGAGAGCGTTATCGACCTCGCAAAAAGAGCCGAGGTGCCGTATGTTTCTCTTGTTGCGCTCAGCGAAACGGACAGTATCGCCGAAAATGCTGCCGCTTTGTTGGAGTGCGCCGAAAAAAACCGCGTAACTCTGCTTATAAAAACAACGGGCGTTTTTTCGGATACCTCAAAGCTGAGGCTGCTTCTTGAGAGCTTTGCAAGCGATAATCTTGCTGCTCTATGGGATATGCACCATCCTTACCGCGACTGCGGCGAGAGCGCTGACACAACAATTAAAAATCTCGGAGCTTACGTTAAACACGTCCATTTGAGGGATTCCGACAGCAGCGGTGAATATAACCTCATAGGCGAGGGAACTCTGCCCATAGACAGTATGATGAGAGCCCTTTATTCCATTGATTACGACGGCTTTATTTCGCTTGAATGGAAAAAAGAATGGATGGACGATCTTGATGATATCGAGGTCATTTTCCCGTATTTCGTAAACTATATGAGCCGCTTTGAGGATACCCGCGGCAAGAAAAAAACGCTTTACTTGAACCACGACGGCACAGGCCAGTATGTCTGGAAAAAGGATGAGCTTATAAATCTCACCTTCCCGCAGGTGCTGGATAGGATGGTTGAGGAATTTCCCGATCAGTATGCATTTAAGTATACAACTCTCGACTATACGAGAACATATGAGGAGTTCAGAGAGGACGTTGATAATTTTGCCAGAGCCCTTGTTTCAATGGGAGTCAAGGCAGGCAGCAAGGTGGCTATATGGGCAACGAATGTTCCGGCGTGGTATATAACCTTCTGGGCAGCAACCAAAATAGGCGCCGTGCTCGTTACCGTAAACACCGCCTATAAAATTCACGAGGCGGAGTATCTTCTCAAGCAGTCCGACACCCACACTCTTGTTATGATAGAATCAAGCCTTGATTCAAACTACAGGGCTATAATAAACGAGCTTTGCCCCGAACTTGCCTCATCAAAGCCCGGAAAACCGCTCCATTGCAAGCGTCTTCCGTTTCTGAGAAACGTTATAACTGTTGGCTTTAAGCAGCCCGGCAGCCTTACTCTCGAAGAGGCTATGCAGCGCGCCGACCTTGTTCCGAAGGAGGAAATTTATTCGATGGCGGCAAAGGTTCGCCCCGATGATGTTTGCAATATGCAGTATACCTCCGGAACAACCGGCTTTCCCAAGGGCGTTATGCTCACTCACTATAACGTTGTTAACAACGGCAAGTGTATAGGCGACCGTATGGGGCTTTCCACCGCCGACAGAATGATGATCCAGGTTCCGATGTTCCATTGCTTCGGTATGGTGCTCTCTATGACCGCCTCGTTAACCCATGGCGCAACCGTTTGCCCGCTGCCCTATTTTTCGGCTAAATCCTCGCTTGCCTGCATTGATAAGGAGAGAATAACCTGCTTTAACGGCGTTCCGACTATGTTTATTGCAATGTTTAACCATGAGGACTACCGCAAAACCGACTTTTCGCATATGCGCACGGGAATTATGGCAGGCTCAGGCTGCCCGCCCGAGCTTATGCGCAGAGCAGCCGATCCGAATGAAATGCATATGACAGGCATAGTCAGCGTTTACGGACAGACTGAATCCTCTCCCGGAAGCACGATGAGCTCCTGGACAGATCCTTTGGATGTGAGATGCGACACTGTCGGTTATGATTTTCCGCACGTTCAGTGCAAGATAATTGACCCCGAAACAGGAAAAGAGCTCCCCGATGATGTTGACGGAGAGTTCTGCTCAAGAGGCTATAACACTATGAAGGGTTATTATAAAATGCCCGACGCCACCGCAGGGACGGTTGACTCTGAGGGCTGGCTTCATTCCGGCGATCTTGCCCGCCGCGATAAGGACGGAAACTACCGCATCACCGGCCGCTTAAAGGATATGATAATCAGAGGCGGCGAAAATATCTATCCCAAGGAGATAGAGGAATTCATATATACCCACCCCGCCGTTCAGGACGTTCAGGTTATCGGCGTGCCGGATAAAAAATACGGCGAAGAGGCTATGGCCTGCATAATTCTCAAGGACGGCGAGAGCGTGACCGAGGAGGAGATGCGCTCGTTTATAACCGCCTCGCTTGCCCGCCATAAGGTTCCGAGATATATTGAGTTTACCAACGCCTTCCCGATGAACGCCGCCGGAAAGATCCTCAAATATAAAATGCGCGAGGAAGCGGCAAAAAAGCTGGGACTTAATTAAAAAAACTCCCCTTTTTCCCATCACTTAAGGATGTAAAGGGGGACAAGGACAGCTCTGACAAATTACGGTATAGTCATAACGGCTATGCCGTTTTCTGCTTTCTTGCGTTACATATCAGCGGGTTTTTGTTACTCTTGCCAAAAGTAAAACAAGTGCGCTTTTGACAGACCTGCGGTCATCAAAAGCGCTTTGCGCTCTCCGAGAAGGTGATCGCTGCATCATAGGGCGTAATGCCCGTCTGCTATGTTGACATCTTTATTCAGTTTTCGTGATTATCCCGCAAGCGACAAAATCACAAATATCATTATTCAGTTGTTGCATATAATCATGTTCAAAAGTTCATCGGCCGCTCTGGAATGCAGATCAGTTCCTTTCGCTACATATATTTGACGAGGCGGTAAAGGATCGGAAACTTTAATCTCATACACCTCACCGTTAGTAATAGCAGTTTGGGCAAAATCAGCTGCCACACATCCGATACCCATGTTCCGTGCTGCGAAACTGACGATTTGGGAACTGGTTGCCAGTTCAAATTTTGGCGTTGCTGCAAATCCACGCTTACGAAATTCATTATCTAAAAAATGTCTTGTGCTTGTATTACTTTCCAATAAAATAAGATGATCTTTCAAGTCAAAAACTTTATTCTCTTCAGCTATCTGCATTTTATCTCCGCGGATAAAAATATCTTTAATTTGCCGAACAGGAAATACGTCGAGTTCAGGGGCGGACAGCGGCCCGCTTACAGCGGCAAAATCAATTTTACCTTGTTGCAGAAGTTCTAAAGTTTGCGGAGTAGGATTATTGGTAATTGCAATATTTATATTCGGGTACTTTTTATGAAACTCTTCCAGATACGGGAGCAAACAAAATTCCAATGTCATATCGCTTGCGCCAATACGGATTTCCCCGATGTCAAGGCGTAACATGGCAGTAAGCCGATGTTCTCCTTCGGAAAAAGCCGCGATCCCAGCTGCTGCGTATTGATATAAAACCCGACCTTCAGATGTGAGTTTTACTCCTTTCGGTGTGCGGATGAAAAGCTCACAGCCGACCGTTTCCTCAAGCCGTGAAATGCTTTGACTTACGGCTGGCTGTGAAATGAATAATTTTTCTGAAGCGAGTGTGATGTTTTCATGCTCGGCCACACAGCAAAATATTTTGTACCAATCATAATTGATATTCATGTGCAGTCTCCATAAGTTATTATTATGTCACTTTTATAATAGCATAATTATTGCTTATTTTCAACTCCGCTTTCCCGGAAAATCGTCTGATTTCGATTAGGACCAACCGAAATGATCGATACGGGTATGCCAATTTGGTCCTCAATAAAGCGGATATAGTTTTTTGCAGCCTCCGGAAGCTCATTATATTGAGAGCACCACGAAATATCACAATTCCATCCGTTTAGATATTCATAGACAGGTTGAGTTTCATTAAGCAGATAAGTTTGAGGAAAATTCTTCGTTATTTCTCCGTTGCTTTTATAACTTACGCAAACAGGAATCCTATCCAGATATCCGAGAACGTCAAGATTTGTTAATGCTAACTCCGTTGCTCCTTGAAGCATACAGCCATATCTGGTTGAAACACAGTCAAACCAGGCCATTCTGCGGGGCCGTCCGGTATTGGCACCGAACTCGCCCTGAT
>JAFLUL010000104.1 GCA_022508845.1 Oscillospiraceae bacterium
AGCATAAAGCGATACATCGTAGGAGGAACGCAGAAGGTTGTAACTCCGTATTTCTGCACCATTGCAAGAAGGTTTTTAGGCTCAAATTTGCCTATCATATCATAGCAAAAAACGGTGGCGCCGCATATCCATTGGCCGTAAATCTTTCCCCAGCCGAACTTTGCCCAGCCGGAATCGGAAACGCTCATATGAAGCTTGTTTTCTTCAACATGCTGCCAGTATTTTGCCGTTACAATATGTCCTAACGGATGGGCAAAATTATGCTGAACAAGCTTTGGCATTCCGGTTGTTCCGCTTGTAAAATACACAAGCATAATATCGTTCCATCTTGTTGCCTGTTCTCCCGTAGGCCGCGTCAAAGAGTCTGAAAACTTTTCTGTTTCTGAGTGAAAATCAAGCCAGCCTTCCCTTTTTTTGCCAACAAGAATTTTATTTTTCAGCGACTTTATTTCGGGGGCCGCGGATTCTATCTGATTTATAACAAATTCATCGTCAACGCAAACAACAGCCTTTATTTCGGCAGCGTTACCGCGGTAAACTATGTCTTTTTTTGTAAGCTGAAGTGTTGCAGGAATCAATATTACGCCAAGTTTATGAAGAGCGGTTGCGCAAACCCAATACTCCCAGCGGCGGCGAAGTATCATCATAACAACATCGCCTTTTTTCAGTCCCAAATTTTTAAAGAAATTCGCTGTTTTATTTGAAAGTCGCTTTATATCGGAAAACGTGAAAGACTGTTCCTCGTCATTTTCATTTACCCATAACAAGGCTCTTTTTTCAGGCTCGGCCTCTGCCCAGGCGTCAACAACATCGAATCCGAAATTAAAATTATCTGGTACATTTATTTTAAACTTATTCTTAAATTCCTCATAGCTTTCAAATTCTATTTGAGGAAGAAATTTATTAAGTAAGTAGTTCAAGTTTTTTCGCTTCCTTTCTCAAAACGCCGTTATTCCGCTATAACAGTTAAAAATCGCGCTTTAACGTCTCCGCCGCAACGCTGACCGTGAGGAATTGTTGGGTTAAAATAAATTGAATCTCCTGCTGTCATATTAAATTCTTTATCACCGAGTGTGAGAATAACGGTACCCTCCAGCACCATATTGAACTCCTGTCCGCCATGCGTTATGAGCTTAGCGGGGGCGTCATCCGGCTCAAGAGTCACAAGAAGCGGCTGCATTATTTTATTAGCGTATCTGTAGGCAAGATCTTCAAAGTGATATTCGGGATTGCGGTTTACTTCCTTACCGCCGCCTCTTCTGATAAGATGATAGGTGTTCAGCAGAGCGCTGTGCCCTGTTACAATCTCGGCAAAATCAACGCCGAATTTCTGAGATATTGTATAAATAACACTTATGGGAACGTCTTTTCCGTTTTTTTCATATGAAGAATAAATCTCGGGAGAAATACCAAGCTCAGAAGCAAGCTGTTCAACAGTATAATCGCTTACCTCTCTGAGTTCTCTTAAACGTGCGCCGATTTCATTATATTCATCCATTGTTAAATCCCCTTTTTTCGCAATTTATAATTTTTTTATAAAGCAAATAATTCTATTTGCCTCAGCAAACCCCGACTTGATATGAAAACGAAAGCTGCTGTCATTTTCTGTTTCACAGTCGCTTGCAAATTCTCTGCAGCCCTGATTTTTTGCCCATCTTTCACATTCAATTAACAGTTCCTTTGCATATCCGTTGCCCCTAAATTCTTCCTTTACAAAAATTCCTTCAAGGTATCCAACGGGTCGGGTGCTTGATCCCTCAACATAGTCGTTTCTTATAGAGCACTGCGCAAATCCAACAAGCGTTTTTTCGCAGTATTTCAGAAAAATCTGTCCGTTTTCATTTTGAATAAAATCCGAAAATTCGTCCGTAAGATCCTTTACGTTATGAGAGTTCCATAATATAACTGCCAATGCTGCTATTTCATCTGCGTCTGATATCACAGCTTTTTTTATCATCACATACCCTCCAGACAGATTTATACTGCAAGACAAAAATTTTAACTATTATATAATTCTATCATATTTATTTCATTTTTTCAATCAGGCTAAACTAAAAAATCAAAGAGTTGTTATCTGTTTTCTTCAAATATAATTGACGATGGATATTTGACTTGGTTTATTTTTTCTTTTGCTTTGATAACTTGTTCCATATCAACATCATATAAGTTCGCAATAGCTAATGTATAGTAAATTACATCCCATAATTCTTCGTCAATTGTTCCTTTTATATCTTCGATACTCTCTGCTTTTAAACCTTTTCTCATTGCCCGTGAAAGCTCTCCGACCTCTTCTGATAATTTCAAAAAATAGTCCTTTATCAGCTCCGGATTAAAATCTTTTTGCTTTATATAATTTTGCAGATATTTAACCGTTATTTTACCGTCCATTTTATATCCTCTTCCAACATATCAAGTTATTCAAACCTTTTTTCAGCGGCAATCATAAATTTATAACCGCCGATTTTAACCTCAAACGCTGTATCTCCCCACGGTTGAAGCGTTAACTTGGTTGGAGACTGCAGCAAATGATTATCATATATTTGCTGAATTTCTTCGGCAGGCACAGTAATATAAATTTCAACTCCGCATCCAATGTATTGAATTTGTCCATCAAGAACATATCCGTCAGTGATGCCAAGGAGTATTGAGTTTCCGAAAAGAGATACCCCAACTAATGGATCGCCGCTGTCCGGCGGCTGCGAAAAATCAATTTTCCACCCTAAGGCGGCAAATTCATCTGCTGTTTTGTAAGGATCTATGCAAGCAAGGATCGGTCTAATCATTTTTGCACCTCAGTTATTACGTAAATCAAGTTCATAAAATAATAAACGATTTTTGAAAATGATATTTCGATGAGAATGGATTTATTTATCCACAATATCAAAAAAATAATCCAAAGTGTTTATCAGCTTCTTTTCTTGTTTAAGTTTCAATATTTCGTTTCGATCCATCCAAGCCGTTTGCTCAACTTCATCAGTCGTTGCATTTTTTAATGAAACACTTCCGTCAAAGGTAAAAAGCCAAACATCAAGAATATCATTAAAATGTTTTCTGATCTCAGAGAAAAGAAGCGTTCCGTTTTTGGAAGACAATTCTACTCCAACTTCTTCTTTTGTTTCCCGTAATGCTCCGTTTATGCTGTTTTCACCTTTTAAAACAGATCCGCCTACACATTCCCACATCAGAGGAAAAGTTGGTCGATTGTAAGCTCGCTGAGACATAAGATACAACCCCTTATTATTCTTTATCCAAACGTGGACAACAAGATGAAAGCTGTTTGCAGGCAATTTCTTTCCTCTGATATGTTCTCCGATGATAACTCTGTCTTCATTATATAAATCCCATTTTTCCATAACTTTGCCTCGATATAATTCATTTTATATAGAATTTAAGCGTAATGGAACCTCAACTCTGCTTTATCCAATGCTCATAAGCTGACCGTAAAGAAGCATCTGACGGTCGGTTGATTCGATATCGGAAAAAACAGCAAAAGAAAAAGGAACATTTGCTGTAAAATCAATAACTTTACTCTGTTCGTAGGTCTTGCAAGTTCCGGGCTTTACATTTGCTTTAGCAAAGCCAACACCTTCTTCATCTATTGCAAGAGTAGTCTTTTGCAGGGTTTCCTGAATAAACCAACTAGTTCCCTGACACATATTATAGAAATTTGCGTTTTTTTCGTCAATTGCCTCCAAAACGCCCCGAGACAGCAAAAATCCGGATATATCTTTTGAATCAAAGGTTGACTCCAGCTCAAATTTCGGCAATACAAGATGAACGAGTTCTGTTTTAAGGTTTTTTGTTTTGCTGAACATATCGATACGGTTTCCGAGAAAACATACAAAACTCATATTTCCTTTCAACGGAATAACCACTATCTTTGTTCCGCTTTCCTCTGTATATAAATATTCTCCGGTTTGTTCCATAAAACTTACCGTCTGTTCTTTGCCATTTATATCGAGAACAACGCTTTCCGTTGCCTCAGCTTTGGAAAATACCGTATCCCAGCTGTTTCTCAAAAGCAGTGCGCTTATTAACGCTGAGGACGCGCCGGTCATATCTTCGGCAATTATTGGTATAAAACCGTCTGTTTTTTCGTTGACCCAGCTGTTTATTGCTTGAGTAAACTCATCCGATTCAAAAGAGTAAGCTCCTGCGTTATATTGTTCAGCTATTGCTGAAGCATAAGAATCAGTAAAATCGCTTAGCAGATTTTTATTGCTCCACACGGAGTTTTCAACAGAAAACTTACATCCGCGAATGTTTTGATCCGCAAAAGATTTTTCTGCGTTTTTGAGCATTGAATACCAAGCACTAAAGGATTCCATTCCGGAAAAACCGGCTGCGTTAACAAGCTCTTGCCGGGTTTTTCCCTGTGCCCCAACTGCGGCAAGACAGAGCGAAGCGCGAAGCGAGACGGGAGAAATTAAAAAATCAGAAGAATCATAGCCGTTTGAGCATAAATATTCAATTAAAGCGCTATCAAATTCGTTTAGTTGAAAGCTCAGCAATTCATTTTTAGGTTTGTCTTCTCTTTTCTTGTGACCCGATATCAAAATTATAATAAGCAGCAAAATAACTGCCAAAAATGCAGCGAAAATGATCCACAGAGATTTTTTTGAAAAAACAGAGCTGTTGGTTTTGCGTTTTTTAGTGTTGGAACCCAATAAAGTCATCTCTTTTCAAATTTTTTTAGATGTGTTAAATATACTACTTTTATTTTTTCAAATCAATAATTTTTGAAAAAAATATAATTTGAAAAAGCAACAGTTATCTATACTATCAAGACACCGTGAAGCTCGTTACCTCAGAAAATAACTGTTGTTGACGGTAAAGCCGGCCCCATATTTATAAGAAATTTTCAGACCTTATTACCAATTCCGATAATTTAAACAACAAAGAGACTGAAAAAACTCCCGCCAACTTTGCGTTTACTCTCAAACACAATAAAGCCATCACATTCCACGCTATTCTCTTCAAAACGGAGTATACTGTTAAAAAAATCTCGGCAGAGGCCTTGAAAATGCCGCAATGATTTATGTTAAAAACAGGGATGCTGCGTTTTGCGGCATCCCTGAATCTTTAACTGAGAAAAATATTAGCGTGTTTCAAAGTAGTGTCTGATATTGTTGACCAAATCTATTATCTTAATATAGAGCTTAGATTTTGAAGCAGGTATTAAAGAGTAGCCAGTGTCGTATACCTCAATAAATTTTGCAGTCTCAAAAACATCTTCCGAACGTGAATTCGGCGAATGAATACACATCATCAGCCGTCCGTCAAGCGTTCTGAATATCATACCGTGTCCGCCGTCATAAGTCTCTGTTTTGCTTTTGCTGTATAGCAAGGTAACTTGCTGACTCCATTTTCCGTTTGGAGTACCGTCTTTTGATTTTGCAATACCAACGCAGTATCCCCTATTATTCTTATTAGACCAGATCATAATAAGCTTACCGTATTTTGTTTTATACATAAAAGGACCGTCTGTTATGCCCTTCGTTGTCCAAACAGGAGCGTTTGCTCTAAACAGCAAAGTTGGGTCGTCAGTAAAGTGTGTTAGATCATCGCTTAAAGGAGCAGCTTCCATTGCACCTATTTCATCGGGCATACTTGTCCATTCGTGACAATAGATCATCCAAGGTTTACCATTTTCGTCAACATATAAAGTGCCGTCTATTGCATCAATATCATCAGCTGTAATATGTCCGTTTGAAATTTCTTCAAACGGTCCTAATGGATCATCAGCTCTGAAAACAGAAACCCCTCTATGCTCGGTTGCGCTTGAAAAATATGAGGCAAACAGATAATAGCTTCCGTTATAATAATGACATTCCGGCGCCCAGAAATCTTTTATACCTTCAAATTCAGGCGAAGGGGCAAAGACTGTATACGGCCCTGCCCACTTCTCCAAATCACGGCTGATATAACATCCGTAGCCGTTTTCCTTAACAACTGCTGTACCGTACATATAGTAAAGGTCATTTGCAACGAGTATAAACGGATCACGAATGCGGATTTCATCCGTTTTAACTGTAAATTCCGTTTCTTCTGCATTTACAGTAAAACGCAGGCAACAAAATATTGACGCAAACACCAACAAAATTGAAATAAATTTTTTCATATCAAAAATAACCTCTTCTTATTTGTTGTTATTGATAATCGTTTTTTTCTTTTTGCCGAGAAACAAAGCTCCGAGAAAGATTGCAAAGAGAAGCAGAACAGCGCCGATTTGAATCAGTATAGGGCCGCTGCCTCCAAATCCCGGCAAATAATTAACAAACACATATTTGTTGGTAATGGTGGGTTCTGTAAGTTCAGTTAACTGTCCGTCCTCCATTGTATAGTAAGTTACAGTAACGTCCAGATAGTCCTCCCCTTCGATTTCACCTCCGACGGTCACCTCGGCATAGATAACCTCATCAGAGTAAGTAAAGCCTATAAGCGGACCTTTATCCTCGGTGATACGATAAAGGAAGGTGCTTCCTACTTCAGCCTTTTCATAGATAATCGTGTCAAACTCAGTTGCTCCGTCCTCGCCGGTTGTCCTGCCGTAATATACTTCTGCATTTTCAATCGGCTCCAGCGTAGTTTTATCCACCTCAACTGCCCGGAAGGAAAAATCATTCTCTCTGATAACCCAGGGGTCTCCAACAACCAGTTTGGTTATTGCAAGATCTGCACGACCGTATTTAATATAACCGTTAGTGATGATAGGACGATCACTGCCGTAAAGCTGCTGGTTATCCTTGTCGAAATATACTATTTCCGTATCGAGATAAACGTTTACTCCATCGTTAGGCTTGCGTTCGGTTACGGTAACCTCTGCAAAAACGACCTCGTCTGAGTAAACAATATGGATATCATCTCCCTCAATCTCCCGAATTTCATATCGATAAGTATGTCCAACAGAGCTAAGGTCATATTTAATTTTTTCGATAGTTGCCCAACCGCTGGCTCCATCGGTTGTTCCTTTGTAGGTACGCCTTTCGTTTTCGGGAACAATATTTCCGTCGATTGAAACGAGCGCAGCCTCAAAGCTAAACTCA
>JAFLUL010000105.1 GCA_022508845.1 Oscillospiraceae bacterium
CGTAAATTTCCATTCTGTCAAGGAGCTGGCGAAGAGTAAAAAGTTCACCCATCATATGAACTTCGTGCCGGATGGCGTCAATTTCTTTTTTATCTCTTTTTGTAAAAGCAGCCATATTTTAGTCCTTTCTTATCTCTCAACCGCGTCAAGCAGGTCTTTTATAAGTATATCCGGGTTTTCGATTCCGCTCAGGATTATTTTTACCATATTTTCGTGCAGCGATTTCACATTTTCGGGAGTAACTATTTTGCATCGGTACATATAGTGCATCATTACTCCTCCGGACTGAGGATCAGGATAGCAAATTGCATACAGCGGGTTGAAATATCTGCCTAAGTTATAGGTTTTGAAATCAAACTTAAATTCTGCGAGCCTATCCAGCGGTATGGGCAGCCACGAGAACATAAACGACGCAACACCCTGGGTTGTTGAATGGTTATACATCTTCATAAGCATACCTCTTGCGTACACAAACGGAAAGCTCAGATATCTATAGAGCTGAGTGCGAACCTTAAATATTTCATCAAGCCCCTGCATAAAGGTGTTTGTTTCGGGGATTATGGTTCTCACCTGAAGAGTTTGCGCCATACATCCGCCTGTTCTCATATCCTTATAGGTTATGCGCTTTGAACACATAAGATTAAAGAATACATCCTCTGTGCGGAAGTTTATTGCCGAGCAATAGGTTCGCATAGCAAAGGTAAAGAGCGTTTCGGGGGCAACGTTATTTTTTACGCAGAAATCAAGAATCTTTTTTGCCTCATCTCCCGAAATACAATATGACGCAACCTCCGCCTTATCGTTAAAAGGAGCGTAGGCCGCTTTTGTTACATGAAGATCGGGATTTTTTTCTTTTTTGCGCTCTTTTAAGAGCAGTTCGGGGCCGTGAACTCCGGCATAGAACGGTTCCCCTCCCTTGGCAAAATATTCCTGATAGAATTTTTGCCCCTTGGCAAGGCGCTTTTCATCATTCGATTTTTCAAGCTCAGAGATGATATAGTCCTCATACTTAAATAATGGCTTGGGCTCTTCTCCGCCATTGACGAGATATTTATAAACCCCTAAGAGATCAACAAAGAAAACCATCATACCCATGGCGTCAATGGCAAGGTGGGAGCAGTTGAGATAAACGCCCTTGTGTCCGTTTGCCCTCTCAAAAAACACTATGCGGAAGGTCTCATTTTTCAAAAAATGAACGGGAGTAACAGCGTCCTTGGAGAAATATTCATCCATCTCCTCATCGGAGGAAAATATTTTTATCGGCACCTCGTCCATTTTGAACTCGTCAAGAAAATACTGCTTAATTTCGCCGTCAACTTTTTTAAAACGAAGGCGCAAAGAATCGTTTCGTTCAAGCTCAATATTGAGGGCTTTTTTTAGAATATCGAAATCTATATCCTTTTCAATTGAAAAGGACGCAGGAATCTGAACGATTTCCTTATGAAAGCTGAATTTAACAAGCATATACATATTTTGCTGCGAGGGGATAAGATCGTAGTAGGTTCTCATATTTACACGCCCTTATATGAATATAACGTTATAATATTAACATAGGCAAACTTAATTTTCAATATATTATGAACAAAATAATAATCTATTCATATACGTTATTTCTTTTCTGCATATTTTATCACGAAAAAAACAGAGGGTCATATAATCTACCGAGGAGGAATAAAACAATGGACAATTTATTAAAGGTTTCGGTTATAGGCGGAGACACTCGCCTTATATATACGGCAAAAAGATTTAAGGAGCTTGGCTACGGGGTAAACACCTTTGGCTTTGAGCTGTTTTCCGGGGCAGAGGATATTCCGGGACAAACAACAAAGCTAAGCAAGGCACTTGAAAATGAAGTAATAGTTCTCGGACTTCCCTGTTCAAAAAACGGCGAAACATTATATGCCCCGTTTTGCGAAAAAGCAATATTTATTAAGGATATAGCAAAAGAAGGTCAACGCATTTTCGCCGGAATGATAAACGGCGACATTGAAAGAATGCTGTCCGGCGCAGGCGCAAGCGTAAAGGATTATTTTAAGGATGAGGCATTAACTCTGTATAACGCTATGCTTACCGCCGAGGCTCTTACAGGCATACTTATTTCAAAGCTCCCCTGCTCTGTTTCCGGAGCGGAAATAGCGATAACCGGATACGGAAGAATTGGCTTTTATCTTGCGAGAATACTTAATTCTCTCGGCGCGAAGGTTACGGTTTTTTCAAGAAACAAAACTCAGCTTTCAAAAGCAAAAACGCTTGGCATAGAGGCTGTTGAGCTCAGTAGTTTTTCAGATAAAAACAGAAACTTCAGGGCAATAATAAACACCGTTCCCTCAAATATTTTGGGAGAAAAAGAGCTGAAAAGACTAAACCGCAACTGTTTACTGATTGAAGCTGCAAGCGCACCCTACGGAATAGACGCTCAAAAAGCCGAAAAACTCGGATTTACGGTTTTTGCCGCACCTTCTCTTCCGGGAAAATATTCCCCCGAAAGCGCGGGAGCCTTTATAGCCGACACCGTTGACAGCATACTGAGGGAGGTGAAGAACAGTGGATAAGCTGAATATCGGCTTTGCGCTTACAGGCTCGTTTTGCACGTTCAAGAGGGTTATCCCCGTAATGAGGCTGCTTAAAGAGGCAGGTCATAATATTATTCCCATTATGAGCTATAATGCTTATAACACCGACACCCGCTTCGGAAAGGCAGAGAGCTTTATAAGCGAAATAGAAGGTTTTACCGGAAACAAAATAATTGCCTCGCTGAATGACGCAGAGCCAATCGGCCCTAAAAAGCTCCTTGATATTCTTGTTATTGAGCCTTGCACCGGAAACACACTCGCAAAACTCGCCGCTGGCATTGCCGACACGCCTGTAACGCTTGCTGCAAAATCTCATCTCAGAAATCAGCGGCCTCTTCTTATTGCTATTTCATCAAACGATGCTTTAGCCGGAGCGGCAAAGAACATTGGCATGCTGCAAAACTATAAAAATGTATTCTTTGTGCCATACACCCAGGATGATCCGCAGGAAAAGCCCAATTCCATAGTTGCAAAATTTGAAAAAACAGAGGAAGCTATCAAGGCTGCATTAAACGGAACGCAAATCCAACCGATACTTATCGGGTAAAAAAAACACAGAGACGGCAAAATTGTCCGTCTCTGATTATTTATATAAGCTCGATAAAGCTTTTAATTATCTCTGATGAAAGCGCGGCGGTTTGGGCTTCAAATTTTTCAAAGCTCTCGGCGGCCTTGCCGTCGGCTCTGTCGGATATGACCCGAAGAACCGCGAAGGGTACGCCGGAATATTCGGCAGCCTGGGCTATTGCAGCACCCTCCATCTCGGCGCAAAACGCGCCGAAATTATCAAAAATTTCCTTTTTCTGTTGTGCGCTCGAAACAAAAACATCGCCTGAGGCTATCCTTCCGCGCTTTATTCTGTTTTCATCAACGCTTTTTTTTGCACACTCAAAGAGGTTATCCGACAAAACAGGATCAGCGGCAAAGAAAGTTGGATATCTGTCGTCCGCTCCGGTGCTCATATATCCCTTAACGTGGCCAAAGGCAGTTATGTCAAAATCGTGCTGACAGAGCTCGGTTGCAACCACAACGTCGCCAACCTCCATCTGAGGCGATACTCCTCCGGCAATACCTGTGTTTATAAGGGCGCCTGCTCCGAAACGGTCAATAAGAAGCTGAGCGCATCTTGCGGCGTTCACCTTTCCAACTCCGCACTTAACCAGAACAATATCCGCCGTGTTAACATTTGAAATAAAAAAATCAAGTCCAAACAGTTTTTCTCTTCTGCTCCCCTTAAGAAAGCTTAATATATGTTCAACCTCGCTGTCCATAGCGCCGATTATGCCAAGAGAACCGTTAATTTTCATAGGCCATTTTCTCCTCGCTCCAGTTTTCAAGCGCCTTCAGCATATCCTCGGCATCCGCTTTTGCACCGGGAAGGTCGTGTTCAAGGTAATTACCGCATTCCCATCTCTTTGTTCCGGGGATTTCGCCCTCAAAAGCGGCGATAAAAGCAAAGGCGTTTCGAACAAGGCGCAAAGCTTCCGCGCGCGAAACGCTGTCTCTGAGCAGAAGATAAAAGCCCGTACGGCAGCCCATAGGACCAACGTAAATAACGCTGTTTTCAAATTCGCTGTTTCTCGCATAAGTTGCAAAAAGATGCTCAAATGTGTGCATCGCACCGTTTGACATATAGCTTCCTGCGTTTGGAACACGCATACGGATATCATAGGTTATAACGTCTCCGTCAATCCGGGAAACATACATACCTTTTTGGAGCTTATCGTGGTTTACAGTAAAGCTTGCAATTGTTTTCATAAAAAATCTCCTTATTCTCCGAAAAATATTCTAACGTTAAACTCGGTGCCGCACTTTGGGCAGCGGGTTGTGTGTTTGCCCTTTTTTCGCCTTAATCTGAGCTTTGCGCCGCAATAGGGACATTTCTTAAAAATATAATTCTTATTGAGCCTCTCGGTTTTGAATTTGATCCATTTCGGAAACACCCTGCCTCTTATTCTGAGATATTTTTCGTTTTCGAGAGTACGCTTGTAGGTATTTTTTGAAAAAATGCGAAACAGGGCAAAAACATAGATGAGAGTGTTCAATATCCAAAAAACAAAATACACTCTCCTGAGGGGCGTATAGCGAAAAATAAGGCTGAGCGCCCAGAAAACTATCGAAAGAATAAACAGAAATCGCCCGAACTGATCAAAGCCGTAGCGGCCGTACATAAAATTTCTTAATCTGTTAAAAAGCGAGCTCATACTTTACCCTCCTTCAGCAAAAAAAGCAAAAGCTGCCGCCGCTGCCGTTTGAATAGCGATAGCCGTAGTTTCCGAGACAGGAGCAAAAATCGCAAAGGAGATTTGCAAGGCACAGCCAAAGGCAGAAATTTCCTCTGAAACGCCGCGGTCTGCCGTAGGAACGGCTTTTCTCGGAATAGCTGCTCCTCAGCTCTGCAAGCCGCTGATAAAGAGATGCATAACGGCTGTTTCCCGGCTCGCGCTCATAGGCCTCTTTTGCGTGTTCAAAAGCTCTTACGGTGTTTCCTGCGCCGTAGTTTGCAACGGCGGAGAGATAATACCAATAGGCGTTTCTTTCGGGAATGGAATTCAAAACATTCAGCGCGGCCTGATAATTTTTGGCGTTTATATAAATTCTCGCGCTGTTTAGAAGATTATCGTAAGAAGAGCCCGTTTCGGAGCGATATGCCCCCTGCTGACTTTCATAAACCCTGCGGAAGAACTCTTCAAAGGGATCGGTGTAGGTTCCGCTTCCGGAAGGCCTCCCGTAGCCGCCGGCAGAGTATGAACCGGAATATCCGCCCGCAGCAGAACCGGATGGGATATTCCCGCTCTTTATCATATCATAGGCTGCGTTTATTTCGCTCATCTTCTGAGCAGCCGTTTCATCGCCGGGATTGAGATCGGGATGATATTTTTTTGCGAGCTTTCTGTATGCCTTTGTTATCTCTTCTTCGCTTGCGTTTTTATCTACCCCCAAAACCTTATAAGGGTCAGTTATCATCCTCTCTCCTCCTCTCTCTTCATTCTCTCGAAGGCCGTCCATATGCCTGAGAGAAGAATATTGTCGGTTATGGATTTATCGGCTCCCATTGGCAAAAGGCTGTATTTGAACATACAGTCGCCGAGCTGCAACTCTAAAAGCTCCTGCCTCTCCTGCGCCGACTTTCTTATCAGCGGATTATACCGCTGTTTTTTTAAATCAGCCTTAATATCCACCTCGGCGTCCATATAGTATATCACTTTTCCGAGAGAAAAGCCGAAATCATATAGCTTTTCCGGGTAAGGAGATCGAGCCCCGGCAAATATACTGCCTAGCAGATCCCCGAAAAAAGAAGCGGGGATATCGGCGTCGGTCTCGTTTCTTATTTCACATTCGCTTATGGCATTTAGGCAGCCTTCAATTTTTTCGCTGAGAAGCGGATATTTTTTTTGCAGCTTTTCGGCTTCCGTTTTAAAAAACGATACTTCAATGAGGGGAATTATTCCGCCGTCGTCCTTTTTATCGTCAAGAAATTTATAATATGCCAGCAAAATATTCATATCTGCCGCGAAAAGAGTATAGTCGTTTTTAAAAGCTTTATGCTCCTTTACCGGATGAACGCCGCACCGTACGCTCTCTTCGGAGAAAGGCATTTTTGCCACAGACGACAAAACAAGAGCCACCAGCACAAGATCGTAGGTCAAAGTAAGGCGGTTCAGTCTTTTTCTGTTTTCACCCAAAGCCCTGCATATACCGCAATACATAGCCCTGTAACGCTCTTTGCTTTCATCATCCAGCTTATCGGGATTGGCAACAGCATAACCGAACATAGTTTTCACCTTACTTTCAGAAAAATTTTATCACATATATTTTCTTTTGTAAATCAAAACAGCACTTTTTTTGATAATGTTATTGATTTTTTAATTTTTTCAAGTATAATTGATTTGTAAAAAATCAAACAGGAGGACTGAAAATATGTTAGTTTCAGCAAAAGAAATGCTCCAAAAAGCAAAGGCGGGCAAATATGCCGTTGGCCAGTTCAACATCAACAATCTCGAATGGACAAAGGCAGTGCTCCAAACCGCTCAGGAGCTCAATTCCCCCGTTATTCTCGGCGTTAGCGAGGGCGCGGCAAAATATATGTGCGGGTTCAACACCGTTGCGGATATGGTAAAGGCTATGACCGAATCTCTCAATATAACCGTTCCGGTTGCTCTTCATCTTGATCACGGTACATACGAAGGCTCATATAAGGCTATGGAAGCG
>JAFLUL010000106.1 GCA_022508845.1 Oscillospiraceae bacterium
GATGCACTTCCTCACCGTGAATGATATTAAGATTTACCGGAACATCCTTATATGCAGAAATGGCTCTTAATGAGGGATAATATCTTTCGTGGTCGCTTATAACGGTGAAATCATAGCCGTATTTTCTGTAATTCGCGCAAACCACCTCAGGATCCTGTCTGCCGTCGGAGCCGGTTGTGTGCATATGAAGGTCGCCCATATATGGGTAGCGTCCGGCAAGATCCTGCGCCACACAGTAAACGGGAAACTGAATAAGAGTTTTGCCGTCCTCTTTCAGAAAACGAATTAAATATTCCTGCTCGGACTTAAAGGTGTGCTTAAAGGTCACACATCCGTTTTCATCGGATTTAAGGATCAAAGGGCAAAAATCGCCTGTTGCAGGGAAATCCGCCGGTTTGCCGCCGTCAAGTGCGCAGATAAGAACGTTATACTCTGTGTTTGGACTTATAACCACCCTGCCTCCGAGGGGACGGATATGTATTTCGCTTTCTTTTCCCGCGGCAAAAACGCGGGGATATACGTCAAAATTATTGAGCTGATCGCTTTTTTGATGTGCCATAATATTTCTCCTTTATGCTTTTGAAAGTTCTCTTATATATCTCTTGAAGAACGCAATTCCTTCCTCAATTGAGGAAACAGGCAAACGCTCGTTTGTTCCGTGGGTTGTTAAAAGCAGAGAGGTGTTTACCTTAAACGGAGAGTATCTGTAAATATTTTCGCAGATGTCCTGATAGTGGCACGCGTCGGTACCGCCCATAACGAGATACGGAGCAACAACCGAGTTTGGATTCATTCCTTCGCAGATTTTTTGTATCGCTTTAAAGCAGCGGGAATCGGTTGGAGAAATTGCGGACGGGTTTTTCCAGCCCGGAAGCAGGTTTATTTCAACATCCTTATATCTTATAACCTTTTTGAGGTGCGCTATAACATCGTCAACGGTCTGACCGGGGAATATTCTGAAATTTACTATAATACTGGCTCTTTGCGGAAGAACATTTGCCTGCGGGCTGCCGCTTGCCATAGTAACACCCGTTGTTGTCCGCATCATGCTTGCGGCAGGAGGAACAAAGCCGAGGGCAAATTCAAGAGCGGGAACAAGCAGCTTTATATTGCTCGTTACAAGGCGAGCGGGATAGGATACATTTCTGCCTATTTTATCAAAGAGCTCATAGAGCATAGGGGTCATTTTCGTTTTAAACTGATGGTTTTCTATATCCCTTATAACATTTGCGAGCTTGCCGAGAGCAGTGTGGTTCGGAGCCTGAGAGGAATGTCCGCCCTTATGATGAACGGCAACTTCGATATCGGCATAGCCCTTTTCGGCAACGCCGATCCCTGCGAGATCTTTATTTATAATTCCCTTTATGTTTACGGGGAGTATGGCTCCGCCCTCGTCAATAACGCAGTCCAGATGAACGCCCTGCTCCTTAAGATATTTGCACATTGCAACCGCGCCGTTATCATCGTTATCGCACATAACCTCTTCATTATGACCGAAAAGAAGATAAACGTCTCTCTCAGGGGCAAAGCCCTCTTCGATCAGAGTTTCAACGCTCTCCATAACGCCTATGAGATGGTTTTTCATATCAAGGGCTCCTCTGCCCCAGATAAACTCACCGTCGTCAACGCCGTCAAACGGAGCATAAGTCCAGTCGTCAAGCGTGCCGTCCGAAATCGGAACAACATCCTGATGGGAAAGCAGCGCTATCGGGTCAAGGCCATCGCGGCTTCCCTTCCATTTAAAACATAAAGCGCCTCTGTTTATAACTGTCAGCTCCAGTTTTTTGTGCAGCAGAGGATAACGCTCTCTTAAAAATGAATGAAACTCTTCAAAAACCTCCCAGTTTGTGTTTTCGGGATCCTTATCTGCTATCGTTTTAATTTTTATTGCGTCCGAAAGATTTTTTCTGAAACGCTCCGTATCAACTTTTTCGGGCTGAAGAGGCTCGGAAGCATCTTTTTTTTCTGTGTAAAGCGCGGCCTTAACCGCGGTTCCCACCGCAGCGGCTCCAACTGCCGCCGCACCGAGAATTTTTATTTTTTTATCCATATAACAGTTTTCCTTTCTGAAAATTATCTTTTCTTTCTGTTATCAATGTCTTTTACATTTACCATACGAACGGCATTCTTTTTCTTTCTGCGCTTCGCGGGAATGACTGTAAACATTACCAAAAAAATCGGCAAAATAACCACAAAAACCAAAACTGCAATGATTTTGAATGCCAAAGTGTTAACAGTTTTCAAAATAATATCCCCAACATATTTAAGCGGGCTTCGCTCAACATCAAACGCCGCAACAAGATTAACCTCCGCAACGGTCTGACCGGCATATTTTATTGCCGCCTTACCGAGAACATCGCCCTTTTTAACAGGAGCGTCAACTGTTGAGAGAGTTTCACCGTCATATATTTCAATAAGCACATTGTCCGCTCCAACGCCCGAAGGAACAAGAGCCGAAACGCTCGTTTCGGGAACAAGAGAGACGTAATCATATTCCTTTGACAGCCTTACTTCGGCTTCTCCTACATAAACGGAGGGATTTGCCACCTCTCTTATTCTCAGATTTTTATATGCCCATTCATAAATTTCCTTTGACAGAACAAACGCCATATTTTCGTTTACGCCGTCGTTATCGTAATCATAAAACTTGGCATTCATCACTACAAGAAGATAGTTATATCCGTCATAAGACGCGGAGGAAATAACGCATCGTCCGGCGGAGTCGGTTGTTCCGGTTTTGCCGTTTTTAACATATTCCGAATAATAGTCGGGGATTCCGGGATTGAGAAGCGAATTTGTATTGCGAAGGTAGCGGGTTTGATGATATTTGTTTGTTGCGGGTATCTCTGTTGTAAAGGTGCCGGCTATTTCGCAGAAAAGACTGTTCTGAAGGCAGTAGGAATATATTTTTGCAAGGTCGCGCGCAGTTGTGTAGTGGGTTTCGCTGTCAAGGCCGTGAGCATTGTCAAAATGAGTGTTTTCGCAGCCTAAGAGCTTAACAAAAGCATTCATTTTTTCAACAAAGGTCTCTATATCTCCTCCGCCTATAAAATCGGCAAGAATATTAGCGGCGTCGTTTGCGCTGTATACAAGAAGGCAGTATAAAAGCTCGCGCACCGTCAGCTCCTCGCCGACAAGTATGCCGGCGGTTGAGCTGTTTGTTCCGTCAAGCAGGCGAATGCAGTAAGCCGGAACGGTCACAACCTGCTCAAGATCGGTGCAGTTTTCAATGGTGAGAATCGCCGTAACTATTTTGGTCATAGACGCGGGAGAAGCGCGCTTTTCGCTGTTTACATCGCAGATGACCGTGCCGTTGTCAAGGCTTATCATATAAACTATGTCCGCATCATCGGTTTCGGGCTCATAAAAAACCGCAAAGCTCTGAAAAACAAACAAAAATGCAAAGAGAAATGCAAAAATCACGGAAAAAAACTTTTTTTTCATAGACAAACACCATTCTTTTGTTATATAATTAAAATAATTCTAAATTTTGCGAGGTCATAAGTATGTTATACTTCACCGGGGATATGCACGGCGATACCGAAAGACTTTCAAAAACTTCCCTCAAAGGGCTCCAGCGCGGCGATACGCTTATTATTTGCGGAGATTTCGGTTTTATATGGGAAGGCAACGCAAAAGAGCAGAAATTTTTAGATAAGCTCGAAAAATACAGGTTCAACATCTGCTTTTTGGACGGCACACACGAAAACTTTGAGCTGCTCGAAAAATATCCTGTTGTCCGCTTTTGCGGAGGAAATGCGCACAGGATAAGAAAAAACGTTTTTCACCTTATGCGCGGCCAGATATTTGAAATTGAAAGCAAGTCCGTTTTTACCCTCGGCGGCGGCGAAGCGCCGGAGGCTATGATGCGCAGCGACGAAGAGCTGGACTCAAAGCGTCCCGAAGTTCCGTCAAAGCAGGATATGCTGACGGCAGTTGAAAATCTTCAAAACTACGGCTACAGCGTTGATTACATAGCAACCCACGAGCCTCCCGCAAAGATAAGGGATTTTCTTTCGCAGGTTGACCGCCAGATCGCGGAAATAACGGCTCTCGGAGCCTACCTCGACGAGCTGATGAAAACGGCAAAGTTCAAAAGGTGGTTTTTCGGCAGTCTCCATTCGGATAAGTTTATCTCACAGTCGTTCACATCGGTATTTTCAGATATAATAGCGGCGTCAGATGAAGTATGAACAAAAGCTCATAAAAGCCCCCTTGGCGTCATCGGCGGTAAATCCGCCGGGAGAGCGGATAAAATTCTTTATTTCTCCCTTTAATGATGCACAGGCACTTTCCGCCTCAGCTTCTTCGATTTTCATATCAAAGCAAAGGGCTTTTCCTATTATTTTAATTAGCTCCTCCGCGCTTACTCCGAGGATTTTTTCAACTGTTCCGAGCTTTTCGGGACAGTATTTTTTTGCGCGGATAAAAAGCTCGGGCATAAACGCCGCGCAGGCTTTTCCGTGGGGCACATTATATTTTTCGGTCAGATAATAACCTAACGTGTGGGGAAAACAGGTTCCGGTAACGTTTAGGGCAAGCCCCGCGAATATTGAGGCGGTATAGAGAGTTTCCCGTTCTTTTTCGCTCGGCAGAACGCCAGAGCCGAGTGAGAGGATATAATCTTTAAGAAGCGAAACGGCTTTCTCTGCATAAAGAAGGTTTATCTCGTTTGAGGTATCAGCAAGAATGCTCTCGGCGGCGTGGGCAAAAGCGTCAAGCGCGGTGGACATAGTTATATCCTCGGGAATATTAAGAGTATAGCCGTAGTCGCAAAAAGATACCTTTGCATAACAGTCCTCTCCGGAAATACTCTTTTTCTTTCCGCTTGAGGATATGGAAAGGACGCTTACTCCCGTCACCTCGCTTCCCGTTCCGGAGGTTGTTCCGATAAGAACAACGGGAAGAGCTTTAGAGGGAACGTTTCTTAAATAAATATCCTCTTCGCATATTTCGGGACAGGCGGCATAAATAGCAACCGCCTTTGAAGCGTCCATCGGCGAGCCTCCGCCTATTCCGACTATAAATTCAGCCCCCGTTTCGCGCGCCTTTACTCCGGCTGCAAAGCAGGTTGATGTTTTTGGATTAGGTTCGATTTTATTAAAAATATCATACTCAATTTTTTCTTTTTTAAGAGCGGACACACAGTCGGAAAGAGCGCCGCATTTTTCCGCCGAAGCCCCGCCTGTAACAATAAGACAGCGTTTTCCGAATCGGGAAAAAATATGGCTGTTCTCTTTAACGCATCCTCTGCCCGAAATGATTTTTACAGGCATATATGAATCTGTTTTCATAGTATTTACTTCCATTTTTTGATAATATAATTATAGTACAGCTCTTAATAAATGTAAAGAAAAATTTATTGACATTGATGCTTTAATAGTATAAAATATTTTTATAAATTATGAAAGGCGGAAAACAATGTTTAAGTATATTTTATCCCTTGATCAGGGAACCACAAGTTCAAGAACCATTGTTTTTAATAAGCAGGGCGAGATCTGCGCCAAGGCTCAGTATGAATATGAGCAGATATACCCCAAGGCCGGATGGGTTGAGCACAATCCCGACGCTATTCTCAAAAGCCAGCTTCGCTCTCTTGCCGACGCGCTGATAGACGGACAGATAGAGGCAAAAGAAATTGCCGCGATAGGCATAACCAATCAGCGCGAAACAACCATATTATGGGATAAAACAACCGGAAAGCCTGTTTATAACGCAATAGTATGGCAATGCCGCAGAACGGCTCAGATGTGCGAACAGCTTAAGGCAGAAGGCCTTGAGGACTATATTAGGGAGCATACGGGTCTTATCATTGACGCATATTTCTCTGCGACCAAGATCAAGTGGATACTTGATAATGTTCCCGAAGCAAGAACTCTCGCGGATGAGGGCAACCTTCTCTTCGGAACCGTTGACACCTGGCTTATATGGAACCTTACCGCCGGAAGAATTCACGTTACCGACTATTCAAACGCCTCCCGAACAATGCTATTTGACGTTGATAAGCTTTGCTGGGACGAATATCTCTGCGAAAAGCTCGGCATACCGATGTCAATTCTTCCGCGAGTTGCCCCTTCAAGCGAGGTTTACGGAGCTGTTGCTCAGGGAATCCCCGGAATTGAGGCTCTTGCGGGCATACCGATTTGCTCCGCAATAGGAGATCAGCCCGCAGCTCTTTTCGGTCAGGCCTGCTTTAAGCCGGGACAGGCGAAAAACACCTACGGCACAGGCTGCTTCCTTCTTATGAACACGGGAAAAACCCGCGTCCGCTCAAAAAATCAGCTTGTTACCGGCGTTGCCTGGGGACTTGGCAACGAGGTTATTTACGACATCGAAGGCTCGGCATTCAACGCAGGTTCGGTTATTCAGTGGCTCAGAGATGAGATGGAAATAATTGAAAACGCTCCTCAATGCGATAAATTTGCCGAACAGGTTCCCGATTCAAACGGCATATATCTTGTTCCTGCGTTCACAGGCCTCGGAGCTCCTTACTGGGATATGTATGCAAGAGCCTGCATTGTTGGTATGACAAGAGGAACAAACAAAAAGCACATTTGCAGAGCCGTTCTTGAGGCAATAACCTTCCAAATGACTGATCTGCTTGAAGCTATGAAGGCGGATTCGGACACTGACCTCACAGAGCTGAGGGTTGACGGCGGCGCGAGCATAAGCAATATCATGATGCAGATTCAGGCAAATAT
>JAFLUL010000107.1 GCA_022508845.1 Oscillospiraceae bacterium
GCTGTATAGGAGACGCAAGCGTTTATTTTGAAAAAATAAAGAGAAATGCCGCTCCAACCTCAACTGCTGCCGGCGCGGCTATACTTAATGCCGTTGTTGCCGGATGCATAGAAGATATGCTTAAAAAGGGAGTTGTCCCTGAGGTTTTTTCAAGCAGCAATGTTGACGGCGGCGATGAGATAAACGCCGAATTTATAAAAAAGTATAAAAACAGTATAAGGTCGCTTTGATATGAATATTGAGGTTAAACGCCTGAACAGCAGAAGAGTTCTGTATGACGAAAAAAATCACCGATTTACCGATGAAAAATTTATTGTTACTGTTAATAGCAATAATTTTTCTATAGAGTGTTCCGGAGATAAAAGCGAATTCTACGCAAGGAACTATATTCAGCGAAACCATCTTACAAACGGAGAATATATTATCTCTCCTTCGTTTAAGGTAAGAGGTTATATTGAGGGTTTTTACGGCGCTCCCTGGGAGCAGTCTAAGCGGCTTAATATGCTGTCGCTTATGGCTCATTATGGAATGAACACCTATTTTTATGCGCCAAAGGACGACCCGTACCACAGAAAATTATGGCGCGAACTCTATCCCGAAAATGAGCTTTCCGATCTTAAGGTTTTAATTAAAGAAGCAAAAAAGAATTTTGTGGATTTTTCGTGGTGTATAGCCCCCGGCCTTGACGTAAAGTATTCGTCCGACAAGGAATTTTCTTTACTTGTTGATAAGATAAAGCAGCTCTATTATGCAGGCGTTTCTTCTTTTGGTTTGCTTTTTGATGATATAAGCGAAGAGCTTATTTTTTCCGAAGATATAAATAAATATTCTGAAACAGTAAACGCACATATTGATTTAGTAAACAAGCTTTATATTTGGCTCAAAGATTTAGACAGCAGTATTCATCTTACGGTTTGTCCAACCCTTTATCACGGAAAGGGCAACGAATACTATATTTCAAAGCTCGGCAAAAATATCCCTGCCGATGTTTCTCTGTTCTGGACAGGAAAAGACATATGTTCAAGAGAAATTTCATCCTATGAGGCGATAAGCTTTATAGAAAACACCAATCATAAGCCGCTATATTGGGATAATTATCCCGTAAACGATATGGCTATGCATTTTGAAATGCACTTGGGACCTGTAATAGGAAGAGATAAAGACCTGAATAAATACAGCGAAGGCATCATTTTTAACTGTATGGAATATGCAGAGTGTTCTAAAATTCCGTTGATAACAGCAGCTGATTATTTGTGGAACAGTGAAAGCTATTTTCCTGAAAAATCGTGGAAAAGAGCAGTGAGTGAAGTTATCGGTTCTGAAAAAGCTGAAAGTTTTATTGCCTTTGCCGATAATCTCAGAATTTCGTGCCTTATGGACGAAAATGCAAAAATACTGAAAAAGCTCTTTTTCGGCAATTCAAAAAATGAAGAAATAGCCTGCCACATTGCAAGAATGTATGATTCGGCAGAGTTTTTAAAAAACGATATGCCCATTTGCAGTGAATTAAAAAACTGGTCTGAAAAATATTTTATCGCCTGCGATATAATTTCTCTTATTGCAAATTATCTCGATTCCCGCAACTGCGATATAAAAGAGCAGATTTTTCAGTTAATTCAAAAATACAATTCTATCCCCGAAAGGCTTATAGACGATTCCGATTTTCTGGAAATGTTATATAATATCTGATTTTATCCGATTTTGATAAAGTAAACGGTTCCCGTAAATCGGGAACCGCCTTTTTTCTTATTTATTTTTTGTCAAAAGAAGGGTTGAAAGCATAGAAGTTTTTGCTGTCAAGGCGATCAGTCGCAAGGCGAAGTCCTTCGCCGAATCGCTGGTAATGCACAATTTCGCGCGCTCTTAAAAATTTTATCGGATCTGCAACATCGGGATCGTCTGTCATACGAAGAATGTTGTCGTAGACTGTTCTCGCCTTTTGCTCGGCGGCAAGGTTTTCGTGCAGATCTGTTATCATATCGCCCTTGCTCTGCATTGATGCGGCCGTATAGGGGAAGCCCGAGGCGGCAACTGGATAAACGCCTGTTGTATGGTCAACAAAGTAAGTGTCAAAGCCTGCTTTTTTGATCTCGTCAACGGTAAGATTTCTTGTTAACTGAAAAACTATTGCACCAATCATTTCAAGATGACCGAGTTCCTCTGTACCTATGTCTGTTAAAAGACCTTTTAATTCAGCATACGGCATTGAAAAACGCTGAGAGAGGTATCTTAGCGACGCTCCAAGCTCGCCGTCGGGACCGCCGTACTGCAAAAAGTTATAATGTAGTAGGTATAAAAAATGATCGCTTAGAAATAGAAATGAAGGTCAAGGGAGCCGGAGGGCTTATTGTAGGTTATTGAAGATATAACGCTGCGCAGAGCAGAGGCTTTGGAAGATTCGGACGCTGTTTCAGAGGAAATAACAGAGAGAACAGAGGCAAGGTGCTTTCGGTAGGCGTCGGGATCAAACGGCGCACTGAGAGCATCTTTTTCTTTTTGGGCGTTTATTTCGGACAGCTCGGATTCAAGATTATTTTTGAGCAGCTTGAATTGTTCAAGCGAGTATACGCCTGAAAGATAGGCTTCGGAAAGACGGGAAAGTTTTTTGTTTATATCTGCAATGAGCTTGTTATAGTCCGGGAGAATTCGATCTGTTAATGATCGGGGTTCGGGATTTACGGGAAGAGTTTCAGCGGCAACGATGTTTTGAAACGCCTCGATAACAAGGCGGTTTGCTTTGGCTATGGAAATTGAGTGGGAGGTTTTGCATCTGCCTTTGGCATAGCTGTGGCATTGAAGAGAGGGGCAGGAGAGAGACATATGAACAAGAGTTGAGCCGCAGGCGGAGCATCGGCAGAGACCTTTTAGCATAAATTCGGTGGGTTGTTCAGAGCGTTGATAATTTGAGTATTTCATTTTTTGTTCCTTAAGCTTTTGCTGAGTTTTATCCCAAAGTTCTTTTGAAATAAGCGGTTCGTGGGAGCCGTCAACTATAATTATGCCTTCGGCGGAGTAATCTCGCCGGCTTGCTCTTCTTCCCTCAGGGGACCAGCGAATTTTACCTATGTAAACGGGGTTATTGAGAATATATTCTATTCCTCTGTTATCGAATGGGTTGTTGCGAATTGAGCGATAGCCGGCAGCATTGAGGCGGGCAGCAATTGAACGCATACCTTCGCCGGCAACATAGCTTTCGAAAATGTTGACAAGTGCAGGGGCAGTTTTGGGATTTGGATAATAATTCTTTTCGTTCTTATCAAATATATATCCGAAGGCTGCCTGCGCCATAGGCTCACCTCGTGAGGCCTTTTCGGTCATACCTCGGCGAACCTCGGGAGCAAGGCGGATTAAATAATATTCGTCCATCCACTCTATGATGCGCTCGATCAGACCGCCGAACGGATCATCTGAGATAGGCTCGGAAACAGATACAACGGTGATGCCATTTTTTTTGAGCATATTCTTGAAAACGATGCTCTCTTCTTGATTACGGGCAAAGCGAGAAAACTTCCAAACAAGAATTGCGGTGAAGGGCGGATCCTTTTCTTTGGTGAAGCCGATCATTTTATTAAATTCGGGGCGCTTTGATGCTGTGGCGCCGGAGATGCCGTCATCGTAGAAAACAAATTCATCGGGGATGAAATATCCGTTTTTTGCGGCGTAGTCTTTTATAAGCTTTAATTGCGAATCGGGAGAATATTCATCCTGCCGGGCATCGGAAACACGGATATAGGCTGCTGCGGTTTGCATTAGATCAAGTCCTTTTCAAAATTAACATTAGCCTTTTGCCGAAGTTGGCAAAATGGTTGTTGATAGTTAGTTTGAAATTTTATAATACTCTTTTATCTGTTTAATGAACAAATAATCTTTGTACCATTGAGGGCAAGGATTGGGTGGTGTTCCCATTTTTAAACTGTTTGCCAAGCATCTTTGACAAAGATCTGCTGTATCTATTTCAAAGATTGAAATAGATGTGTCTGAACTATAATAATAGTTGCATAACCCCGGAAGATGAAGTTTTTTTGTTTTATCTGTTTGATATACTGTATATTTACCATAAGGAAGTTTAGCAGAGCAGTCTAAGTATACAATGGAGTTAGTTTTATCAAAGCCTATATCTTCGGGCGCATCCGGTATGAGGGTTCTCATATCAATATATGACAGTATTTCTTTTGCGATCTTTTTGTTTGTAGTGAAAATTTCTTTTTCGGTTTCGTTATTTAAATCGTATTTTATCAGCTCATTATTCTTGTCAAGAAATAAAAAGCGCAATAGTTTTATTTGTTGAATTTGTGTTTTCTTCAGGCGAGCAACTGATAACTGTTTTTTTCGGTCTATTCTGTTTTGGATTTCTTGCGCTTTTTCGTAGCTAGCTATTAAAGCTTGCGCTTTGGGTATTTGAAATAATGCAATATCGGTTGCAAGAGTTTTATAGTAGGGAGCACCTCGTTTTCTTTTTAAGAAAAATTTGAGTTCATTATTTTTTCTTTTAAGGAAAGAGCTAAATTTTTTTCGTTCTTTATAGCTTTTTCCGGGTAGTAAAATTGCAGGAAGTATGAACATTATAAACAAATAGCCAATAATGACTATTGCTGCCAAAATAATATCAAAATATTTTGAAGATGTAATTTTATTTGATTTTTCAATCTCGTTTTTGGACGAATAATTATTTGACTGAGAAGAATTGGAAGGGCCTTTTGAGCTGCCGCTTGAGTAGGTATGATCGTCGCTGGGTTTTTCTTCAAAGGATTCGGGTTCTTCTCTTTTTGTTGTGGATGAACTGCCTCCGGAGGAGCCGGCCCCGTGAGCTGTTTTATCGTCAAAATCATAAGGGCATACGCCATCAGTGTGCTGATGGGCGGGGTAGCCGTGGTGAAAGTGATATTCACCTGTGTCCCAATCGTAATGACCGCCTTGCTCATCTGTTTTGCCCGGATGGGCGTAAACGGTGAGGCACAGAGAAGAAAGACACAGAATTGTAATTATAAAAGTAATTACTTTTTTCATGTCATATTATCCGGCACATATCTTTCAAGTGCAAAACAAAGGGCGTAAATATGCTTACAGGGCAGTTCTCGGTGTGTGAAGTCATAACAATTACATTTTTCGAGAGACACGTTATAAAACTCGGGAATATCACCTTTTTGTGAATGAGATTTAATCAGAGCCGTTTGCGTTTCGTAATCTATACACATATCACGCTGCAGAATTTGCAAACTGCTGAGAATGCGGTTTCTCTGAGATAAAGTTAGATGAATGTTTTTCGGCCATTTTGATAAGAGCATATACGGAACCTAACCTCTGCATATTGGACAGGCACTATAACCTTTTTCCACTGCTTGAGCGGGACTTAGAAAACTGAAACTATTTGAATTGAAATAAGGGGTGTTTTGATTTACAGATGAAAATGGCATACTTAATTCTCCGTCAAAATAGTATACGGGCGAATAACCTAATTTTTTACAGTTAGAGAAATGATAATAAAGATTGTCAGAATCAGAAATGATAACAAGGCGATTTTCATAAAAACTCAACCTCATCTCATAATTCATTTTAATGGCATCTATTTCAAGGGAGTTATCTAATTCCGAAATTTCAGATTTCTTTTCTTCTAACTCGGCTGTTAAATCCTCTATTTTATTAGATTTGTACTGTACAAAAATGAATTGAATGGTATTTCCAATTAAAAGCAGACAAATAATAGGAATGAGAGTTCTTAACAATAAATCAAATTTTGATTTTGGGATAAAACTAATTTCGTTGTTACTCATTTAACAATCTCCTATTCAAATAATAAGATTATGCCTGGTTTGCGGCGCTTATATATTTTTCGTTTCGGAGCATTTCTTCTAAAATGCCCTCAAGCTTATACATATCCGGCTCGTCAAGCTGATCAATCAGTGAGACGAGCTTTTGTTTTTGTGGGGAAAACTGCACTGTATTTGATGAAGAGCCGAGCAGCTCATCCACAGAGACACCGAGAAATTCGGCGATTTTGTCTAAATGCTTCATATAAGACTTATTTTTTCCGCTTTTCCAGTCAGAAATAACATTTTTTGTAATTCCTAAGTAAGATGCAAGGTCTATTTGAGATTTTTTTTGAAATTTTAATTGTTGAAAAATATTTTTTAGAACAAAGTCATAAGAAGTTACCAAAATTGCGAACCCCCTTTTGTTTAATAATCACAAAGTTACTAAAAACTGTGAAATAATCGTTGACAGTACGTAAAATTACGTGCTATCATTATCTCGAAATGTGAACACATTCACATAATACAGAAAAAAAATAAAAAAGTCAATAAAAGGAGCAAGAGCAATGACAACGGGCGAGAGAATCAGAGAGAAGCGCAAGGCGCAGGGACTTACACAGATGGAGCTGAGCGAGAAGGTTTGCGTTGAGCGAAGCTTGATAGCCAAGATTGAGCTTGGAACGGCGCAGGTGAGTGCGCCGCTGCTTAAGGCTATAGCCGGGGTGTTCGGATGCACCATGGATGAGCTTTGCGCATAAGATGAAAGAAAGACTTAAAAGGAGCTGTTGAGATGGGAAGAGGGCGCGAGATAACAACGAGGGTGTTTGTAAGCATTCACGGTGCGCCGGAGG
>JAFLUL010000108.1 GCA_022508845.1 Oscillospiraceae bacterium
TATCCATATCATACAAAAAAGAGCGTTTATTTTCTCCCCGAAAGGGGCGTTTTTTGAAACTTATTTATCTTCCGCTGAAAGCAGCGCGCCGGCGGAAGGCAGAGTTTTTGTGCGGTAGCGGGAAGGCTTTGCAAATCTATTATCTGAATAGTCCTCAACGGTTTTAAGAGTTTGTCCTTTTTTAAGCGTCATAACGTTAACGCCCTGAGTATCTTTGGCGCTCTTTGAGGCAACTGCACCCGAATTAAACAGGAGAACTCTTCCTGCTGATGATGTAAGCACGAATTCCCTGTCCTCAGCAATATATTTTATTGCTGCAAGCGCAGATTTATCGGAATATGCTTTTATAAGCTTTTTGCGGTTGGTTTTGGTGGCATAAGACTGCATATCCACCTTTGCTACCTTGCCGTTTTCAAAGAAGAAGAGCATATATCCCAAATAATCCTTTGTTACAGCCATATAAACGGCGGTCTCGCCCTCGTCCATACCGCATTTTGAACCCACAAAATCGCCGAGAGTGCTCGCTTTTACCTCGTCAAAGTCGGAGGCTCTCATTTTATATACCTGATTTTTGTTGCTGAAAAACAAAAGCTCATCGGAATTGTTTATCTCCATTTCGGCAATAATTTCATCGCCGTCTTTGAGCTTGTGGCCCGAAGTGCTCATTCTCCAGGACTGGAGAGATATTTTCTTGAAATACCCTTCTCTTGTGAAAAATGCCATAACAGAGTAGTCGGGTACTTCCTCGATATCTTCAACAGCGGCTATATCGTCCTCATAAATAATCTGAGTTTTTCTGTCCTTGCCGAACTTTTTGATAACATCCTGAAGCTCGCCTATGATGATGCGCTTTATTCTGTTTTTATTTTTCAGAATATCCTCCATATCCTCAATTGATTTTTGGAGATTTTCGATATCTTCAAGACGCTTTAATATATATTCCCTGTTTAAGTGGCGAAGCTTTATCTCGGCAACGTATTCCGCCTGAATCTCGTCAATTCCGAAGCCTATCATCAAATTCGGAACAACATCGCTCTCCTCCTCGGTTTCGCGGACGATTTTAATTGCCTTATCTATGTCGAGAAGGATCATTTGAAGACCTTTTAACAAATGCAGGCGATCTTTTGCCTTAACAAGGTCAAAATGAGTTCTGTTTTTAACGCACTCGGTTCTGAAGGCTATCCATTCGGTTAGAATGTCGGAAACGCCGAGAGTCATAGGAGTTCCGCCTATGAGCACGTTAAAATTGCAGGGAAACGGGTCTTCAAGCGGAGTTTTTTTATAGATGAACTGCATAAGCCTTTCGGGGTCGGTTCCGCGCTTTAAGTCTATTGTTATTTTAAGTCCGCTCTTGTCCGTTTCGTCTCTTATGTCGTTTATCTCTTTGAGCTTTCCGCCCTTAACTAGCTCAATAACCTTGTCGATTATCGCTTCGCTCGTTGTTGTTGGCGGTATTTCCGTTATATCAATGCAGTTATTTGATTTATCATAGCTATACTTTCCGCGCACTCTGATAGAGCCGCGGCCTGTTTTATAAACCTCTCTTATCTTTTCGGGCTCATAAACCACATAGCCTCCGCCTGAAAAATCAGGGGCTTTAAGAGTTTCGGCGCAGTCAAAATCAGGATCCTTAATAAGCTCGATAGCAGTTTCGCAAACCTCTTTCAGGTTAAACGAACAGATATTGCTCGCCATACCAACAGCAATTCCGGAATTGGCGTTAACAAGCACACTCGGGAAGCGCACGGGAAAAAGGGTTGGCTCCATCATTGTGTTATCATAGTTCGGAACAAACCTTACCGAATCCTTTTCGATATCGGCAAAAAGCTCGGAGCAAATATCATCGAGCTTTGCTTCCGTATAGCGCGAGGCGGCATACTGCATATTTTTTGAATATGCCTTGCCGAAATTACCCTTTGAATCAATATACGGATGGAGCAGCGTTTCATTGCCGCGGGTAAGGCGAACCATAGTTTCATAAATTGCCTGATCGCCGTGGGGGTTTAATTTCATTGTTGCGCCAACGATATTTGCGCTCTTTGACCTTGCGCCCTTCAGAAGCCCCATATTATACATTGTGTATAACAGTTTTCTGTGGGATGGCTTAAAACCGTCTATCTCGGGAATAGCGCGGGACATAATAACGCTCATAGCGTAGGGCATATAGTTGGTTTCGAGAGTGTAGGTTATAAACTGCTCCTGCACCTCTCCTGCTCCGGGAATATGGGCGTTCTCGCGGGCAGGATCGTTCTTTTTTATATTGTCGTCCGTTTTTTTCTTTTTTGCCATAATATTCCCTTCCTCAGAACGCGTCCGCCATATCCATATACTGATATCCGTTTTCGGCTATATGTTCTTTTCTCCCCTGGAGATTATCGCCCAGAAGCAGCTCAAACATATCGTCAATAGCGGCAGCGTCTACGTCGGGATTGACCTTAACAAGTCTTCTGGTTTCGGGGTTCATAGTAGTGAGCCACATCATATCCGGCTCGTTTTCGCCGAGACCTTTTGAACGCTGAACGGTATATTTTTTATTTCCTATCTCCTCAATAGCCAGGTTTTTTTCCTGCTCGGTGTAGGCAAAATATGTCTCCTTACCGCAGGTTATTTCATAGAGAGGAGATTCGGCGATATAAACCTTTCCCTCTCTTATCAAAGTTGGCATTAGGGCATAGATCATTGTTAAAATGAGGGTTCTTATCTGAAAGCCGTCGTAATCAGCGTCGGTGCAGATTATAACCTTATTCCAGCGCAGATTGTCAATATTGAATTCGGGAACTCCCTTAACGCCCTTTCCCGACACCTCAACTCCGCAGCCGAGGATTTTTATAAGGTCGGTTATTATTTCGCTCTTAAACACCTTTGAAATATCCGCCTTAAGGCAGTTTAATATTTTTCCTCTTACAGGCATTATTGCCTGAAAAGCAGAATCCCTTGCCTGCTTGCACGCGCCGAGAGCAGAATCGCCCTCAACAATAAATATTTCACGCTCTTCAACGTTCTTTGAGCGGCAGTCGGCAAATTTTTCTATGCGGTTGAGCATATCCTTGCCGCCGGAGAGAGTTTTTTGAATGCTGAGACGCGTTGCCTCTGCCCTGACGCGCGAGCGCATATTTATGAGAACTCTCTCGCATATCTTTTCGGCGTCCATCTTGTTTTCAATAAAATACACTTCAAGCTGATGCTTGAAAAACGCTGTCATAGCCTCCTGAATAAACTTATTTGTTATTGCCTTTTTTGTTTGATTTTCATAGGAGGTTTGAGTTGAAAATGACGATATAATGAGCATCAGGCAATCTTCTATATCCTGAAAGCTTATTTTGCCGTCCTGTTTTGTGTATTTTCCGCTCTGTTTTAAATAAGCGTCTATCTGAGAAACGAAGGCGCTTCTTACTGCCTTTTCAGGCGCGCCGCCGTGTTCAAGGAAGCTGGAATTATGATAATATTCCTTTAGAGTTTTTTTGTTTGAAAATGTGAGCGCGCAGGTTATTTTCACCTTATACTCGGGCTTGTCCTCGCGGTCTTTTCCGAATTTCTCCGTTTCCCAATACTGAACGGGAGTTAAGGCAGCGCTCTCGGCCTCCTCGCTGAGATAGTCAACAATGCCGTTTTCATATAAATATTCAAAGGTTTCAAACTTATTTTCGCTTATCTGATTTTTAAGAATAAGCTTAAGGCCGTTATTTACAACAGCCTGCTTTTTCATAACCTCCTTATAATAATCAAGAGGTATGCTTATGTCGGTGAAAACGTCAAGGTCGGGACGCCATTTGATTCTCGTACCGGTGTCCTTTTTTGCGTAAGGCTCCTTTTTCAGCCCGCCTATATTTTCGCCTTTTTTGAACGAAAGATCATATTTTACTCCGTCAGAATGAATTTCCGCCTCCATATATTCGGAAGAATACTGCGTTGCGCAAAGGCCGAGGCCGTTTAAGCCCAGCGAAAAATCATAGCCGCCGCTTGAATCGGGATCGTATTTTCCTCCCGCGTAAAGCTCGCAGAAAAGCAGCTCCCAGTTGTATCTTTCCTCATTTTGGTTGTAGTCAACGGGCATACCGCGCCCGAAATCCTGCACTTCGATAGAGTTATCAAGATAACGGGTAACTATAATTTTGTTTCCGAAGCCCGCTCTTGCTTCGTCTATTGAGTTTGAAATAATCTCAAAAACGGAATGCTCGCAGCCCTCGAGTCCGTCGTCGCCGAAAATAACGGCGGGTCTTTTCCGAACCCTGTCGGCGCCCTTCAGCGCAACTATGCTCTCGTTTCCGTATTCTTTCTTTTTTGCCATCAGATCACCCTTATGTTGTTATCCAATCTAATATAATACACCAAAACTTGTGTTTTAGTCAAGAATTAATTCTGCAAGCTCCATTCGTCATTTTTCAATCAAAGCAAAAAATGTGATTGAGCTCTGCAAAAAAGAGAACTTAACCACATTTCAAAGTATAAAGCTTTTTATCTTTATTATTCAATTTGAAAATCTACTACGATGATTTTGCAGATTTTTTTGCTCTGTTAGTTTTGAGAGAACGTGTATACTCAAAATCAAGGGTATTCTTAATTCCGCTTTTTGCCCTTTCGTCCAACGCCCTGTATTTTTCTATGACGTTTCTTTCTTCTTCACTTAAAAATGAAGGTATGAGGTCTTGACGGCCTAAAAGATAATCCGTGCTCACTTCAAAAAAATCGGCAAGCATACAAAGAGTCTCGTTATTGATATTATTTTTGTTTGTTTCATATAGAGAGTATGCCTGAGGTGTAATTCTGAGAAATTTTGCAATTTCTGCTTGAGTTAAACCTCTTTTTTTGCGTAGTTCAGCCAGCCTTAAATGAAGCATTGCGATCCCTCCCTTATAAAAGATTATCCTATATAAAGAGCTTACTTCAATTATTTCAATAATAAATTGACAAATATTGTATTTTTTACTTGAATTATCAATTATTTGTTGATATAATGACAAGGTAATTTTATATTAAGGTTGGAGGTTTAATAATGTCGCAGTCAAAAACATTTGTCAGTCAGGCAGACGAAATGCAATCAACTGAGCAAAAGAACACAAAGGATAATAATAAGTTTTTTAAAATATTATGTATTATTCTTTTGATTTTACTCTTGCTTGGCGTTATAGGCGCAATAATCAGCAACAACGGAACAAAAAAAGTGAACAACGGTCTTTCCGCGTATGAAATAGCCGTTAAGTATGGCTATGACGGTTCGGTAGAGGATTGGCTTGATTCGCTGAACGGTAAATCTGCATACGATATAGCCGCCCAAAACGGCTATTCGGGCACAGAATCAGAATGGGCAGCGGCTCTTGAAGCGGCTGCGAATCGCAACAATGAAACTATTAAAACAGCATCTTTCTCTGCAAACGGAGAGCTAATTATCACTCTTTCCGACGGCGCTCAGCTTAATCTCGGTAAGGCTGTTGGAGCTGACGGCAAGGATGGCAAGGATGGACATAACGGAACTAACGGCGCAAACGGCAAGGACGGAGTTGGCATTTCATCCGCAAATATCAACTCAAGCGGTCAGCTTGTGCTGCAATTTTCTGACGGAAAAACTGTTAATCTCGATAAGGTTGTGGGAATGAACGGCGCTGACGGAGTAAGTGTGGCAAAGTCTGAGATAAACAAAAACGGTGAGCTTGTAATTACATATTCTAACGGACAAACATACACCCTCGGCAGTGTTATCGGCGCAGCGGGAAAAGACGGACGAGACGGCAAAAACGGCGTTAACGGTAAGGACGGAACAAACGGAAAAGACGGTATTAACGGCGCAAACGGCAAAGACGGTATTAACGGTTCAGACGGGCGTAACGGTACCGACGGAAAAGACGGTATTGACGGCAAGGACGGCATAAGTATTACAAATGCTGTGGTAGATGCTAACGGCAAGCTTGTTCTCACATTTTCCGACGGAACAACTGCAAATCTCGGCGCTGTTGTAGGTAAGGACGGACAAAACGGCAAAGACGGTACAAACGGAACTGACGGAATTGGTGTAACCAATGCCGAGATAACCTCCGAAGGTGAGCTTGTGCTTACATATTCAAACGGTCAGCGTTCAAATCTCGGAAAGATTATCGGTGCAGACGGCAAAGACGGCGAGAATGGACGTGACGGTATCAACGGCGCTGACGGCAAAAACGGAATAAGTGTGATAAAATCCGAGATAAACTCACTGGGTGAACTTGTGTTGACCTATTCCGACGGCAATATTGACAATCTCGGTGTGGTTGTAGGTGCTAACGGAAAGGACGGTAAAAACGGTGAAAACGGTAAAGACGGACTTAACGGAACCGACGGAAAAGACGGTGTTGGCATAGATAATATAGTTATTAACGGTGACGGACAGCTTGAAATCACCCTTACAAACGGAACTTCAATGAATCTCGGCAACATAAAAGGCGCCGACGGTCAAAACGGCCGTGACGGTAAAGACGGAGAGAACGGAAAAGACGGCAAAAACGGCGAGGACGGAGCTGACGGCGAAGACGGCATAGGCATTGCCGAGGCAACAATTAATTCAAGCGGTGAGCTTGTTCTCAGCTATTCAAACGGTGACT
>JAFLUL010000109.1 GCA_022508845.1 Oscillospiraceae bacterium
GCGGCGGTTGAAAGAATGAATAAGTTTGTTCCTAAGCTTCCTCCGAAAAAGAAAAGATCCCCCTCATAGAGAGGGGGAGGATAGCTTTGCTTTATCCGAGAAAGTCGCTGAAATCTCCGCCGAAGAGCATACTCGCAAGCATCTCAAAAGGATCGACCTCTTTATATGCCGAGGGGGGAGCGGTATAAACCGAGGGAACAGCAAGAGTTATTGAATTAAACTCATACTTTACCTCTTCTTCTCCGTTCGCGTTTTCAGATACCATACCAACAAGCTTTTTGCCGTTCATATAAACATTTGTCTTGCTGCCATCGGAGAAAGAGAAGGTGTATTTATCGCAGTTAACTCCGTTAAATTTCTCCTTTGAAACTTTGTTTGCCTCGCTGAGATCGGGAATAAGTCCGATATCCGTATCGGCGAAAGAGCCGCCAAGGTCGTCCTCGGTGAAATCTCCTCCCGCGAAATCAAAAAGCGCGGACATCGGGGCGTAGATGAGGTTGTTATCGTCAATAAAATATGTTTCGTCTTCATTAAAGAGGAACGAAAGGTTCATATTTTCGGGGAGATCAAATTCGAGATCATCGCCGAGAATATCGCTGACATTCAAATTCATAGAGATATATGAGGATTTGTCCGTTACAGCCATTTTAACGTTCTGCATAACTCCGCCTTCGGTTATATTCATATCAACGAAGAAAAAGCCGCTTCTCAGAACTTCAAGCTCGTTTTTATAGAGCTTGCCGTCGGTTTTTTCAAGGTCAACCGCAATTCTGAGCGCAAGGCGCGCATCGGAGGCGGTAACAGAACCGTCCATATCTATATCCGCGGCAATAAACTGCTCGGAAGAGAGCTTATCAAGACCAACGGCGGCGCGAAGGATCTTTCTCGCATCGGACGCATCTATGCTCTTATCGCTGTTTATGTCTCCGTTTGCCGCCGCAAACGCGCAAACACCGAATACGGACACAGACATCACAAGACACAACAAAACGCAAATAAATTTTTTCAATTTAAGCAACTCCTTTTGAACTTTAAGCCAGGACTTATTTCCGAGGCTGAAATTATTGTAACCTTGAAAGCTTAAAATAGGCCTAACTCAAATGCGTAATTCAAAACGCGCACTTCGGAAATAAATAGACCTTCGATCAGAATTTTACAATTAAAACGCGAAGCGTTTTCCTGAATTCCGGATCATTCCGAATTCCGAATTAAATCAGTGCAGCACCACCGTTGTTATGCTGTTTGAGGGAACGCTGATAATTGGGCAAATAAGCCCCGAATAGGTGTTTTTCAGCTTCATATCGGCAGTTGACTGATAAACGTCCATATTCAGCTTGAAGGAGAGGGCGTTGATCGTAAAGTTTCTCGTTTTGCCTTCATTTACCAAAACCAAAACTATTTCACCGTTGGGCGTTTTATATGCGCTTGCGCTGAAGCCGAGCTGAGCGTCATAGACCTCTCCGTCCCAGCCCTTTTGATAGTCGAGATCCCAAACGTCCGCCGATGCGCCGATCCTTACGCTTCCCGCGGGGATGAACTTTGAGAAGTGGGCAAGGGCATAGTAGCGTTCGCAAACGTTTATCTCGGAGGCGTTGTCATTCATAGCGAGAAGGCCATCGGACCACTTAAGTCCGTTTTTGTCAACAGAATAGTTGTTAACTCCCGACCATGCGCTCCAGGAATTTGCACCGGAGAGAAGAAGATCCTGCGAAATAACGCTCGCCTCTCTCATAGCTCCGCCGAAGTCGGTTATGTCGTGTCCGAGGGGCAGTTCGCACCATTCGGTCATATCCACGGTGCAGGGATAGTTCTTTTGGGCAAGCGACTGTCCGAAATAATATTTATTATGGGCGTTGCCGTCAGTCCAGTAGCTGTGATAGGCAAGGCTTCCGAGAACCTCGGCTATATCCGGATCGGAGGCAAGAAGATCAAACCAGTTAAGGGTTACGTCGCTCACCTCTCCGCTCTCGGGAGCCATAAGCTTAACGTCAAGTCCGCTCTCTTTTATCTTAAGAGCAAAAACCTTCATAAGGGCAACTATTTCATCTGTTTCAAAATGGCAGCCTTCCTGACCGACCCAATCGCCGCCCCAGGACCACTGAGGCTCGTTTATGGGGGAGATATACTTAACGGGATATCCCTCATCAATGAAATGCTCCGCTATGGTGAGCATATAATCGGCAAAGGCCTCATAATTCTCCGGAGGAAGATTTGAAAAATACTCTTCATATCCGCCGGTTGCCTGCCCGGTTACAGTCATAGAATAATGCGGGGAATTGGCAAAGAGAACAATGGTGTCGATATTGCCGTAGGACATTGAGAGATCAAGAACCTTCTGAGCGGCGGCGTCACGGGAAAAGTCATACTCATATTCGCCGCTCTCCTTGTTATAGAAATAAAAGCTCTCGGTTGCGCGGTTGCCGGCAATGCGGGAGTTGGGATTTTCCTTTTCGCCCGCGCCAACGTTATAGCGGTAAATATTGAGAGCAAGACCGTCGTCCGAATAGAGCAGCCTTGCAACCTCCTCGGCGTTTTCGCTCGCGCCGACATCCTGACTCCACCAGCATGCGGAGGTGCCGAAGCCCGTTACGGTTTGATATGTTTTAAGGGGATTGGCAATAATAGAAACGTCCGCCGACTCAACAAAGCTGTTGAGCTGCTTTCTGAAAAAATTGTGAACGCTGCCCGTTGCGTCCAAGGACATACTGAGAATATTTATGAATGAAATAACTATGCAGAAAATGCGCTTTATAGTGAAGATGAGCATAGAGAACCTTCTTTCTGTTTGATTATAAGTTTAGCCCGAAATTCGTTTTGATCCGGAATCAGTCAAACATTACAGGCTTGCCTGTTTTTGCGGAGGTATAAATTGCCTCCAGGATCTGCGTTACGCAAAGGGCCTGCTCGGGAAGAACGCAGGGATCAGTGTTGGTTTCAATGGCGTTTATCCACTGCGCCATATCAACAAGACTAGGATCAGCGCTCTTGCCCTCATAAAATGCCGCGCCGCCCGCGCTGAGGTCAACTTCTTCAACGACCTGTCTGCCGTGTTTTACGGTGTTTATCTGAAGTCCGTCAACTGTGTCTATGCCGCCCTTTGTTCCGCTGAGCATAAATGAGGCCTCTTTCGGAACTCTGAAATTGAGAGCCCAGCTCGATTCAAGGGTTATAACGGCTCCGTTTTTCATAACTATGTAACCGAAGGCGGAATCCTCAACAGTAAACTTTTCCGGATCCCAGTTTCCCCAGGCGTTTGCCTGATCGGTCTGGTCGGCAAGCTTGCGGAAGGTGTTTCCGACAACCATCTGAGGTTCGTAGTTGTTCATAATCCAGAGAGTTAAGTCAAGAGCGTGGGTTCCGATATCAATAAGCGGACCGCCGCCCTGCTCATATTCATTGAGGAACACTCCCCAGGTGGGAACCGCCCTGCGGCGAATGGCAAGAGCCTTTGCATAGTAAATTTCACCCAGCTCGCCGTTTTCAACGGCTGCCTTTGCATAGAGGTTTTGATTGCTCTGGCGGTTCTGATAACCGATAGTGAGCTTTTTGCCGGTGCGGCGGGAGGCGTCAAGCATTTCCTTTGCCTCGGCATAGGTTTTTGCCATAGGCTTTTCGCACATAACGTGTTTGCCCGCTTCGAGTGCGTCAACGGTTATAAACGAATGCGAACGGTTCGGAGTGCAAACGTGGCAGATATCAATGCTTTCGTCTTTTAACAGCTCCTTATAGTCGGTATAAACCTTTGCGTCCTCGGCGCCGTATTTCTTTGCGGCCTCAGCTGCTCTTTCTTCAATAATATCGCAGAAGGCAACCATTTCCACGTTATCGAGCTTTGCAAGAGAGGGCATATGCTTGCCGTTGGCGATACCGCCGCAGCCTATAATGCCTATTCTGTATTTTTTATCCATACTGTTTCCTCCGGAAAATATTTTTACATATACCATTATATAAAAAATATATTTTAATTCAAGTTTTCGGAGAGTAAAAATAATCGTGGATTTTTTGGATATTTTATACAAAGCTTTTGTATTGCGCAAGCTTACGGAAATATGATAAAATAAGGCAAAGCTCACTCTGTTTGCAAAATGGGGAACAGCGGGATTAAAATTTATAATTCCTGCGTCTGACGGCAATTTGAATTTAATTTATTTTATCAGATTTTAATATTAAAATTTTTAAAAGCCGACCGCCGATCCGTTTCCCCGCCATCCCGTAAGCGTCAGCTGACATATCCCGCAAAATAAGGGAGCCAAAGGAGGCTCAATATGAAAATTACTTCTGTGAATTACTTAAAAACGGGCAAAAATATAAAAATCGTTTTGGGAACGAGCTTGCCGGCATTTAAGGTGAGGCTGAAAACAAAAGGAAAGACCTATTCAGACGCGTTTAACGCCGAAGAGCCGTTTGACCGCAAGACCCACGTTTTTTATATTCCCGAAAAAGACATAAGCTTTCCCTCAACAGCAGAGCTCATCTTTTGCCTTTTTAAGAGATCAAAAAGAGACTATACAAAAAAATTCCGGCTTGAAGCAAACTCCTTTGCGGACGAAAAGGAGCTTTTGGCAGAATATGACCACGGCATAAGAATAATAAAAGAAGAGCCGGAAAACCTTTTCACCGGCGTAAGCTTTACCAAATTCATCTGCGAGGACAGCGAAAAGAACCCTGTTATTTTTTCGCTTATAAAAACAGACCTTAAATCCTCCTCGCTATACATAGGCACGCCCGACGACGGCTATGAGAGCAAAAAGGTTAAGGCAACCATCCCCGATATGATAGCTTCCGCCGAAAAAAACGGAAGAGAGGTTCTTGCCGGAGTTAACGCAGACTTTTTTGACATTTTCGGAGATTACCATCCCTCGGGGCTTTGCGTTAAAAACGGCAAAGTGGTAGCAAACGAAAATTCGTTCCGTCCGTTTATCGGACTAAAAAAAGACGGCGCCGCCGTTATAACCGACATAACAGAAAGCCCCGATATAACCGGGCAGCTTCTCCACGCGGCGGCAGGCTTGCAGATGATAGTTAAAGACGGTAAAATTTTTGACTACGCGCCCTTAGAGCCGTTCTCCTTTGTCCGCCATCCGAGAACCGCGGCGGGTTTAACAAAAGACGGCTGCGTTTTGCTGCTTGAGGTTGACGGGCGGATCCCCTCACATTCAAACGGCGCAACCCTTGTTGACCTCGCGAAATTCCTTATAGCCCTCGGCGCGGACAGAGCAATAAACCTTGACGGCGGCGGCTCAAGCGCGGTATACACAATTCTTGGCGGAGAACACTCCCTTCGCACCGTTCCCGCCGACCTCTTCCGCCCGAACGATATGCTTATAAGAAAGGACTATAATGCGGTTTTTGTTATCAAAGATGAGCAAAAGGATCCGTTTTGATCCAAAACCTGTTTCATTCGGAATTACGGGAAAATCACAGGCGATTTTTGATTGGATAAATATAGTTTTATATTTCAGCTTTTAACGGAAATTTCAGAGTGAATATTACTATCAAATTATATGTTTAATATGATTCCGAATTAAAAAGACGGAGGCTTTTATGACCGGCATCGAGATCAGCGAAAAATATTATAGATTATACGGCGAGCCTATGCTCAGGGAAAATTTTCCTGAGCTTTACCCCCGCATTGCCGCAGGAGTTTGCGGCAGGGGCAGCGAGAATTTCGGCTTTGACGATGAAATTTCGCGGGATCACGGCTTTGACCCCGGTTTTTATATTTGGCTTTCAAAAGAGGACTTCAAAAAATACGAGTTTGCCCTATCCCGCGCATATGACGCTCTTCCAAACGAGCTTGACGGAGTTAAGATAATCGGCAGCAGCGTTTATGAAACCTCCCCTCACGGAGTTCGGGAGATAAGCTCTTTCTTTTTATCGCTCACGGGCTTTGCTCCTGCGCCCGAAAGCAACTCGGAATGGCTTAGTTTATCGCAGGAAACCCTTTCCTGCTCGGTTAACGGAAAAATCTTTTATGACGGGAGCGGCGAAATAACCGCCATAAGAGAAAAACTCTCAAATATGCCGCGCGACGTAATGCTCAAAAAGCTGGCAAAAAATCTCGTTTTTGCAGCGCAGTCGGGGCAGTATAACTATTCGCGCGCGCTGCTCCACGGCGAAAACGGAGCCGCGGCTTTGGCTCTATCTGAATTTGCAAAAAACATTTGCGGGGCGGCGTTTTTGCTAAACGGAAAATACTGTCCTTTTTATAAATGGATGTTCGCTTCAGCCCGCTCGCTCCCCGTTTTATCGGAGGCAGCAGCCATTTCGGAGAAAATGCTACTTGACCCGCTTAACAAAGAAAACAAGCGCAGAGCGGAAACCGCCGCCGCGCTTATAATTGAAGAGCTTAAAAAACAGAATTTATCGGACTACCCCTCAGAATACCTTGAGCCACACGCCTATGAGGTAATGAAAAAGATATCCGACCGCGAAATTCAAAGAATGCATATTATGGAATAATTCGGAATTCCTAACAAGAAAGCGACTGCGCCGCACGCCTGCGGCGTGTCCGCTTTCGATTACGCCATCGCCGTTGCCCGCAG
>JAFLUL010000011.1 GCA_022508845.1 Oscillospiraceae bacterium
TGGCTCCTGTCGCGCCTGTTGCGCCTGTCGCTCCCGCAGGGCCGGTGGGCCCTGTTGCTCCGGTGGCTCCTGCTGCGCCGGTGGCTCCTGTCGCGCCTGTCGCTCCCGCAGGGCCGGTGGGACCTGTGGGGCCGACGGCTCCGTCAGGACCGGGATAACCCTGAGGGCCTGTGGGACCGGTTGCTCCGTCAGGGCCGGGGATTCCCTGGGGGCCTGTTGGACCAACGGAGCCTGCTGCTCCCGGCGCGCCGGTGGGACCTGTGGGGCCCTGAAGACCGATCGGGCCCTGAGGACCGGTGGGGCCTGTGGGACCGGCTATAAGAGAGGGACAGCAAGAACATGTATTCGGACGGGATGAAAAGCCTCCGTTTTCAAACCCGGCGTTTTTTCCCGAGCAGTCACGAACTCTCATCTCTTTATTAAGAAGATCGCTTCCTAAAGGAAAGTTAAGCATTTGTTTACCTCCTTTCAAATAATGCGCGGGTTTTACCCGCAATTCATTCTACGGACGTAAACAAAAAACGTTACAATTTTATTTATTGAAAATTTTGATTCCACAGGGAAAACAGTTGAAATATGTTTCTTTCAATGCTAAAATATCTGCGGTGATGAAATGAAAATATTTACTCGATATCTGAAAAAATACCGTTTAATGAGCGTTCTCGCGCCGCTGTTTAAAATGGCGGAGGCGCTTTTGGAGCTATTGGTTCCGGTTGTTGTTAAAAACATTATTGACATCGGTCTGCCGGCATCGGATAGCCGCTATATAATCAAAAGCGCGGGCGTTCTTGCCGTTTACGCGCTTATGGGGCTTATATTTTCCATTACGGCGCAGTATTTTTCCGCAAAGGCAGCGGTGGGCTTTGCCTCCGACCTCAGAGTTGACCTTTTCGGACATATTTCAACGCTGAGCTATTCTCAGCTTGATAAAACAGGAACAGCCGCGCTTATAACAAGGCTCACAAGCGACATAAACCTTGCTCAGAACGCGGTTAATCTAACTCTGAGACTGCTGCTGCGCTCGCCGTTTGTTGTTTTCGGAGCGGTTATAATGGCGTTTACGGTGGATGCGCGCTCCGCACTTGTTTTTGCGGGAGCGGTTCCTTTGCTCGGAATTATTATTTTTGCCGTTATGCTCGTTACAATGCCGCTATATAAAAGGGTTCAGGACAAACTCGACCTTGTTCTCAGGGGTGTAAGAGAAAACTTAAACGGCGTTAGGGTGCTGAGAGCCTTTTCAAAGGAAAAGGAAGAAATATCCCGTTTTGAAGGGGTTTCAAAAGAGCTTTACGGAGCATCGCTTTTTGCAGGAAACATCTCTTCTGTTTTGAATCCTGTTACTTATGTTTTGTTAAACGCCGCTGTTATACTGCTCATTTACATAGGCGCGTTGAGAGTAAACTCCGGAGCTATGACGCAGGGCGCCGTTGTTGCTCTTTATAACTATACTCTGCAAATTCTTGTTGAGCTGTTAAAGCTTGCAAATCTCATCATATCCGTTTCCCGCGGAATAGCCGGAGCAAAGAGAATTGAAACGGTTTTTGCCGAAAAACCCGATATGACTTATCCCGAAAACGGCGCCTCCCCCGATTATTCCTTACCGGCGGTTGAATTTAAGAACGTATGCCTTAGATACGGAGAAAACTCCGACGACTCGCTGAGCGATATTTCATTTACCGCGGAAAAGGGAAAAAAGATAGGCATTATAGGCGCAACAGGTTCCGGCAAAAGCTCGGTTATTTCGCTTATCCCCCGCTTTTATGACTCAACCGGCGGCAGAGTTTTTGTTTTCGGCAGAGACGTAAAAGAATATTCTCATAAAACCTTAAACGAGCTTATCAGCGTTGTTCCTCAAAAGGCTGTGCTGTTTTCGGGCACCGTTAGAGATAATATCTTAATGGGCAATGAAAACGCCTCCGACGAAGAAATAAATTCCGCTCTTAAATCCGCGAGGGCGTTTGACTTTATAAATGAAAAAGGCGGACTTGACGCCGCCGCAGATCAGGGCGGGCGCAATTTTTCGGGCGGACAAAAGCAGCGCATTACCGTTGCAAGAGCGCTTATAAAAAAAGCCCCCATACTCATTCTTGACGATTCATTTTCCGCGCTTGACGCCGTTACCGAAAAAAATATGAGAGAAGAGCTTTTCGCTCTTGACTATGATCCTCTTATAATTATCGTTTCGCAGCGCACCGCGGGAGTCCGGCACTGCGATAATATACTTGTTTTTGAGGACGGAAAAATAACCGCCTCGGGAACGCATAGCGAGCTTCTTGAAACAAGCCCTGCCTATGCTTTTATAAACAAAACGGAAAAAGGGGGCGCTCAGATTGGCTGATAAAGCGCCAAAGGGAACCGTTAAGGATATTCTCAGATTTTTAAGCGCATATAAAATAAGGCTTGCGGCATCGGTTTTTTGCTCCGCCGTTAACGCGGGGCTAAGCCTTTATATCCCTCTGCTTTTCGGGCAGAGCATCGACCTTATTTTGGGCCCGGGCAGAGTTGATTTCAGCTCGATAAAGCAAAAGCTCATTTTAAGCGCGGCGCTCATAATATTAAGCGCGGCGGGAGCTTATGTTGCCGCATATGAAAACAATAAAATAATTTCAACGCTAACAAGGGACATAAGGAATTCCGCTTTTAAAAAGCTTCAGGTTTTGCCGCTTTCATATCTCGATAATCACCCCTCGGGCGACACGATAAGCCGTATAATAAACGACGTTGACCGCTTTTCCGACGGTATGCTGCTCGGCTTTACGCAGTTTTTCTCGGGGATAATAACCATAATCGGAACTCTTATTTTGCTGTTCATAATAAACTGGCGCGTTGCGCTCACGGTTTTGCTGCTGACTCCCGTTTCGCTCATAGCCGCGCGCTTTATTGCGGGAAGCAGCTATAAGTATTTTAAGAATCAGGCAGAAATAAACGGAAAGCTTACCGCTTTAACCGAAGAGGACATAGGCAGCCTTAAAACTCTAAAGGCCTTCAGTCAGGAAAAAAGAGAACAGGAAAAATTCAAAAAAATAAACTTGCTTCTGAAAGGCGCGTCGCTGAAGGCGATATTTATTTCCTCCGTAACCAATCCCGCAACAAGATTTGTTAACGCCCTCGTTTATGCGGCAGCGGCTCTCACAGGAGCCTTTTCGGTTTTGGGAGGCACTCTGAGCGTTGGCCTTCTTACCTCGGTTCTGGGATACGCAAATCAGTATACAAAGCCTTTTAACGAAATATCTTCTGTTTTGGCGGAGCTGCAAAACTCCCTGAGCTGCGCCGCAAGAGTTATAGAGCTTCTGAACGAAAAAGAGGAAAAGCCCGACGCCCAAAACGCCGTAACGATAAAAAAGGCGGACGGAAACATTGAAATTGAGAATATTGCATTTTCTTACGATAAAACAAAGGACTTTATAAAGAACTTCAGCCTGAGCGTTAAAAAAGGACAAAAGGTTGCCATAGTTGGAACAACGGGCTGCGGCAAAACAACAATTATAAATCTGCTTATGCGCTTTTATGACGTTGACAGCGGCAGAATAACTCTTGACGGAGTTGATATAACAGATATTAAAAAAAGCTCTCTGAGGGAAAATATAGGTATGGTGCTTCAGGACACCTGGCTTAAAAACGCCTCGGTTAAAGAAAACCTGCTTGAGGGAAATAAAAACGCAACTTACGAGCAGATGGTTTCAGCAGCAAAAAGAACTCACGCACATTCATTTATAAACCGTCTCGCGCAAAAATACGACACCGTTTTGGGCGAGGACGGCGGCCAAATTTCTCAGGGGCAGAAACAGCTTTTATGCATAACAAGAGCAATGCTCTCCGACCCGAACATACTGATATTGGACGAAGCCACCTCCTCAATTGACCTTGCTACCGAAATAAAGGTTCAAAGGGCGTTTGACGAGCTTACGAAGGGGCGGACCTGCTTTATTGTTGCCCACAGGCTCTCAACCGTTATGAACTGCGATATAATTGCAGTTATGGATAACGGAAGAATTATCGAGAGCGGAACCCACAAAGAACTCTTAGAGAAAAACGGAGTTTACACAAAGCTCTGGAAAAGCTGAAAAAAACAGAACAGCCGCAAAAAAGCGGCTGTTATTTTTTTGCTTATTTATGGTATTTTTCGCCCTTTGATATTTTAAAGGCACGGTAAATTTGCTCAAGGAGCATAATTCTTGCAAGGCGGTGGGGAAATGTCATTTTTGACATTGAGAGGCGGATTTTGGTTTTTGATTTAACCTCCTCGCTAAGTCCGTAGGAGCCGCCTATAATAAAGGCGATATGAGATATGCCGCTTCCCGCGCTGTTTTCAATAAGCCCCGCCAGCTCCTCGGAGGAATAGAGCTTTCCCTCAACGCAAAGCGAAACGGCGACAGCATCGGCGGGTATCTTTTTTATTATCTCCCGTCCTTCCTTTTGAAGCGCGCTGTTTATAAGAGCCTGTCCGGGGGCGTCCGGCAAGTCGGCAGCCTTAATTTCAATTATATTAACCTTCGCATATGCAGAAAGGCGTTTGAGATATTCGGCGGCGGCGTCCTCATAAAACCTGTCCTTTAGCCGCCCGACCGAGATTACGGTTATGGTAAACATATTTTTCTCCCTGTTAAAAAACCATATAGCTGCTCATAGCCCCGACCGGCGCAACGGACAGAGTATAATCCCTGCCCTGAACAGCTCCCTTTCGCCTGAGAGCCGAGTTTGAGCAGTTAAAGGCAAGCTCGGGAGTGTTGTTTTCGCGGCTGAGATGCCCCAAAACAAAGCGGCGAACGTTCAAATCCAGCAATTCGCAAACCGTTTCGGCGCAGTCATCATTTGAAAGATGGCCTATATCTGAGCGAATTCGTGCCTTTAAGGGAGGGGTGTACACTCCCGTCATAAGCATTTCATAGTCATAATTTGATTCAACTAAAACGAGGTCGCAGCCGCAAAGGCCTTTCATTATATCGTTTGTTATAACTCCTGTGTCGGTTGCGATTCCAACCGACGCTCCGGGCAGCTCAAGAGTGTAGCCACAGCTCTCCTTTGCATCGTGGGAGGTGGGAAAATAAGAAATATGTATATCTCCGACAGTAACGCCGCAGGGCATAATCTTTTCATATTTAAAGCTGCCGTCCAGAATTCCCGCGTTATTAAGCCCCGAAAGAGTTCCGCCGGTTGCGTAAACAGGCACTTTCAGCGATGAAGCAAGAACTCTCAGACCGCTTCTGTGGTCCGAATGCTCGTGGGTTACAAATATCGCCTTTATGCTCGCCGGGTCAATATCGGCGTTTTTCATAGCAAGCTTTAGCTGCTTGCAGCTGTTTCCGGCGTCAATAAGAACACCATAGGTTGAAGTTCCTACATAGGCGGAATTTCCACCCGATGAGGAACACAGGGTCATAAATCGGGTCATAAAACGTCCTTTCTTTTTGCTCGATTTGTTTGCGAAATGGGGTTTGCGCCGCGAACGAGATGTGGGAATAAAATAGCTCAGAGTTTAGTTATCAGAGATCAGATTCGGAAAAATCGCAAACGATTTTTGGATCATATTTAAAATGTCAACCGCAGGTTCCTTCTATAAACTCTTAACTCTAAAATCTAAACTTTACAATATTATTTATAATTTACCGCCCTTGCTTCCCTTGCTTCCGCCAAAGCTGCGGTCAATATTAAGGATGTTGGTTTCAAATGAGAAAACAATGCTGTCCTCTTCCCTCTTGCGCTTGAGAGCAAGCTCTATCATTCTGTCAAGTAACTTTGTATAGGGAACTCCTATCGGCTCCCAGAGATAAAATGAGAGCGAGCCGGGGATGGTGTTTATTTCGTTGAGATAAACAGTGTCGGTTTCTTCGTCTATCATAAAATCTATTCTGGAAACTCCGTTGCAGCCCAAAACCTTAAACGCTTTTACCGCCATATCGCGGATTTCCTCGCGTCTTTCAGGAGGGATATCGGCGGGAATTTTTCGGGCAAGGCTCGCCATACCCTTACTGCCGCCCGTTTTTCCGCCCTTTTTACCCCCGCCGCCGCTCGTATACTTATCCTTATAGGAGAGAATTTCGTCGCTCTTAGCGGGGCTTTCGCATTCGGAGGCAAAGGCCGCGGTAGTGTCGCCTAAAACGGAGCAGTTTACCTCCTTGAGCTTTGTTATTGCCCTTTCGCAGAGGACAACAGACGCATACTTAAAGGCCTCCTCAAGTGAAATATTAAGTTCCTCGGCGTTATGCGCAACGCTGATGCCAACGGAAGAACCGAGGTTTACGGGCTTAACTATAACAGGATAGCCTATTCTTTTTTCGCAGCGGGAAATAACGCTCTGAGGCTCGGCAAAATCGGAGATAAAAAACCTTACGCAGTCAAGAACCGGAACATCATTGTCCTTAAGAACGGTTTTCATAACATATTTATCCATTCCAACCGCAGAGGCGGTAACGTCGCAGCCAACAAACGGCAGGCCGAGGGTTTTCAGATAGCCCTGAAGAGTTCCGTCTTCAACGTTTGTTCCGTGGACTATGGGAAAAGCAACGTCTATTTCTGATATGACATTATTCCCAACCTTTTTAAGCGGATAGCGAAGGAGCTTCACCTTGCCGTCCATATTCATAAGCACACATCTCTCGCTCTTTTTGAGAAGGGCGGGAATGTTTTTATATTCCTCGATGCAGGAGCATTCAAAGGAGGTATAGAATTCGTTTTCTTTTGTTATATAAACCGGAATTATCTCATATTTATTCTGATCGATGGAGGCAATCGCCTGCAAAGCGGATATAACCGACACCTCGTGTTCAACGCTCTTGCCGCCGAACATAACACAAAGCTTTATTTTCATCGTTTATCCCCCTTAATAGTTATCGGGCAGGTCGTTTTCAAGAAGAATGACCTTTTTCTTTTCGGACGGATAGGCATAAATTTTCTGCATTGCGGCTGAAAAATCCTCCTCTGTCCAGAGGTCGTTTTTATTAAAACCCGCTTCTAAAACTCCGTCTCTTATCGCTTCGGTCTGCTTTGCGCCGATGAGAACTATTTTATCGCACGCGCCGGCCGCCTGTTTGCCGAAGGTTTTATTCAGCTCGTATTCCTTTTCGCCAAGCTCTACCATACCGGGAGTTACGAGGATACGCATACCGTCCATACTTTTAAGCGTGTTGAGGGCAGCTTCGCATCCGGCGGGATTGGAATTAAACGCGTCGTCTATTATGGTGTACTGGCCCTTATCTATGAGCTGCATTCGGTGCGGTACAGCTTCAATTCGGCGGACATACAGCCGCATTTCGTCTAAGGGCATACCGAAGCCGTTCGCCGCGGCAACAGCGCCGGTTATATTAACCACGTTATGAATTCCTAAAAGCTTAGTTTCAAACTGAGTAACGCTTCCATCCGGAGAGCTTACCTTAAACGACGTTCCCGAAGCGCCGGCTTTAATGTCAAAGGCGCGGTAATCGCAATCTTCCAGGGTGCCGTATTTTATAAATTTTCGCTTCGGCGGGTTTTGCCTTATGCGCTCGTTATCCCAGTTTACATAGAGTCTTCCGTTTTCGGGAAGAGCGTCTGCAAGCTCATATTTTGTTTTAATTATGTTTTGAACCGAGCCGAAGGATTCAAGATGCTGATCGCCGAGGGCGGTTATTATGCCGTGTTTCGGGCGGACTATATCGCAGAGCTCCTTTATATCGCCAACCCATTTTGCGCCCATTTCGCAGAGGAATATCTTATGAATGGACTTAAGAGAACCTCGCACGGTTTTAACTATTCCCATAGGGGTGTTATATGATTCGGGGGTAACAAGAGTATCGATCCACGCCCTTAAAATGGTGTAAAGATAAAACTTAACTCCGGTTTTGCCGTAGGAGCCTGTTATACCTATTGTTTGGAGGTCCGGACAGGCATTGAGCATCCTTTTTGCCTGTAGGGTATAGCGCGCGTTTATTCCCTTTTCCATCGGCTTGTTTATAAGATTTGAAATAAGGATAACAACAGGCGCAAGGGCGTTTATAAGTCCGAGAACTAAAAATGAGAGGTTCTTGCCGTTTGTTGTAAGGCAGAAAATCGCCGCGCCGTAAAGAGCGCAGAATATAACAAGCGAGGTTACTATCATTCTCTTAACTCTGGGGGTGTAAACAAGCGGCTTTTTTGCGCTCTTTTCACGGTTTGAAAAGGCAAGGCCGCAAACGGCAACCAAAAGAGCCGAGGCAAAAAACGCCATCAGCGGCTCTTTTTTGAGTATGCCCGAAAAAGAGAGGGCAAAAACTATTCCTTCCATATAATAGTGCCGCGCGTTTTTTTTCATCCACGAAAAATGCGTGGACGCGCGATAGCCGTTTAGCTGGAACATATGGAAATTAAACACCATACTCTTAAAGACGGTGTAAAATGAAACGAGCGTTAAAGCTCCGAATAAAATTTGCAGATACGGCGCCATAGATTATTCTCCTTAAACATTCAGAAAAGACGCTAAGATAGCGTTATATAATACCGGGTTTTGGGTAAAGGCGAAATGTCCGCAGCCCTCCATTCTTGCAAGGCCGGCGTTCGGAATGAGCTCTTCCATCTTCACAGCATCCGAAATCGGTGTTGCGGTGTCGAGCGTTCCCCAGATGAGAAGAGTTTCCTGCGATATGCCGGGAAGAAGAGGCGTTAAATCCTCGTTTACGGTGTTAACAAGCACCTGTCTCATTAATGGAGACGCCGCCTTATAGTCCGCAGAACCCACCATCGACTGCATTTTATCGAGCAGAGCGGGAGTTTTTGAGAGCAGTTTTTTGCCGAATTTGCTTACGCTTTCCTTCATTTTTTGTTCGTTTGACTTTTCGGGGCGAATACCGGCTGAGTCCACAAGAATTATTTTTTCTATCTCAAAGGGAAGAGCCTTTCGGTTTGCCATTTTTATTATGACCCTTCCCCCGAAGGAATGGCCGAGAAGAATGACCTTTTTTATGCCGAAATGCTCTATAAAGTGAATAACAAATTGAACATAATCATCAACAAACCACGCGCCGGGCGGCTCGCTCGTTACCCCGTTTCCGGGCATATCGGGAGCCAAAACATAGTATTTTGAGCTGAGCGAAATCGCGCTGTTTCTGAAAAGCTCGCTGTTTGACGCCCAGCCGTGAAGCATAATAACCGCTTCTTCGCTCTCTTCTCCGAGACACAGATAATTTGTTTCGATATTGTCTATATTAACAGTCATCTTCTCTTATCCCCCCAAAGACTTTACCTTAACATTATATTATAACGACAGAAAAGTGTGATGATTTATATTCAGAGTTCAGAGTTTAGTTTAGGAAAATCGCAAGTGATTTTTGATTATAATGCCAAGCGCAGATCCGTTCACTAAACTCTTAACTCTAATATCTAAACTCTTTAGAAAACACATTTCAGTCTTCCGTAATTATCTCCGAAATATCAATCTCTTCCCCGTCTGCCCAGAGCTTTTCGAGACTGTAGTTCTCTCTTTGATCGGGGGTGAAAATGTGGATAATAACGTCGTGATAGTCAAGAAGTATCCAGCCTGTTGCCTTGCCCTCAACCTGGCGGGGCTCAAAGCCCGCAAGGCTCATCTGATATTCGGTTTCATCGGCAAGGGAACGAACGTGGGTTGAGGAGGTTCCCGCGGCTATAACAAAGGCCTCGGTCACTATGGTGAGATCCTCAACCTTAAGAGCCTTTATATCAATAGCCTTTTTCTTATCGAGCGCCTTTACGGCGGTAACTATTTTTTGATTCATATTTCTTTTTCCTTTCTGAGCAAAATCTGATTATAGGCAGAGAGAGTGTCGGGATGAATAGGAAGGCATTTTGCGCTTAATTCCTCTATTGTGAAGCGAAGTCCCTCTTCCATTGCTGTTTCAAGCGACTCTTTTGCGCGCTCTCGCATATCCCGAACGCCATCGTATTCCCTGTCAGCCGAAATAAAATCCGCAACAAACAAAATCTTTTGGAGCAGCGTCATATTCCCTTTTCCCGTTGTATGATAGCGCACAGCGCTCAGAATATCCTCGGGAAGAGAATATTTTTCCCTGAGATAAGCTTCACCGGCAATAGCGTGCCAGAGCTTTTTTGATCGCTTTTCAAGCTCCGACAAGCTCACCCCTGCCTTATCAAAGAGGGATTTAGCCTCTTCCTCGGGCTGTTCTTTCAGAATATCGTGGGCTATTCCGGCGATATACGCCTTATATTCATCCGCGCCGAAACGCTTTGCAAGCTCCTTTGCGGACTCAGCAACACACACAGAATGATGATATCGGTAGTCCGACAGCCTTTTTCGCACGTCTTTCAGCAGGAGCTGTTCATCTATTCCGAGATAAAGCCCTTTTTCGGCGATATACTTCTGAGCCTGAGGCGAAACGAGCCCCTCTATACTCTCGCCGTTTTTTTGCCTCTCACGAATCTGAGTTGAGCTTACTTCAAACGGCTCAAACGGCAAAATGATAACTTTTCCGAATGGTCTTATATTTTTATCGGCAAAATCTTCAAGCTCTGATATGGGAGTGCAGTTGTTTCTTTTAACGGCAACCAAAGTTACCTTTTGAAGGATTTCTTTCCAGCGGCGCCATTTATTGAAAATAAGAAGCTGATCTTCTCCGATAACAAATAATATTTCATCCTCGGGATAAAGCTCCTTAAAAAATGATACCGTATCATAAGAATAGCTCACTCCGCCCCTGCTTATTTCAAAATCGGAAATAACGAACTGCTCTTCCGGGAGCGACAGACGGCAGATATTGAGCCTGTCTTCATCCGAAGAATAGGTTTCGCTCTTAAAAGGCGAAACGGCGGCGGGCATAATAATGAGACTGCTCAGCTCTAATTTGCTTAAAAGATAATGCGCAAGCTTCGTATGTCCCGAATGCATCGGGTCAAAGCTTCCCCCGAATATCCCTATTTTATCTTTCATCTTTTTTCTTTTTTATAAGCTTGCTCCTGCCCTTTTTATCAACAAACGGCGATTTCTTTTTGGGGCGGGAATATTTTTTTTCGGTTGAGGTGTTTTTAACGGCGGTTTTCTTTTTTTCCTCGTGCAGCTCTTTATTATAGCGATAAAGCACCATAACGCCTCCTATAACCTGAACCACCTCTGCGTTTGTTTTTGCTGCTAATTCCTCCGCCGCCTCGCGCACCGACACGGGCGAGGTTTCGGTTAGCACCTTGAGTTTTATAAGCTCTCTTGCCCTTAAAGCATCGTCCGTTTGCGCTGTGAGCGCGTCGCTTATGCCGCCCTTGCCCACCTGAAACAGAGGCTCGAGCGAGTTTGCCTCGGCGCGAAGCGCGGCTCTTTCTTTACTTGTCATATAATCTCCTTTATAACTGATTCGGAATTATAATATTTATTATAATCAAAAATCGCTTGCCATTTTTCCGAAATTCCGAATTTCTGATTCCGAATTGACCTTTATTATATAAATTCCTTAAGCTTCTCTTTCAAAGCGCGAATAGCGTTTCCCCTGTGGCTCACGGCGTCCTTTTCAACGGCGGAATACTCGGCAAACGAACGCTCGGAGGGATAAAATATCGGGTCATATCCAAAGCCGTTTTCGCCCTTTGGCTCATAACCTATTTTCCCCTCAACCGTACCCTCAACAACAAAGCTTGTTCCGTCCGGGAAAACGCAGGCGATATTGCTCACAAACCTTGCGGTGCGCTCGCTGCAGGGAACGTTTTCAAGCTCTTTGAGCAGATATGCTATTTTTTCATCATAGGGGGTGTTTTCTCCGTGATATCGTGCGGAATAAACTCCCGGCGCGCCGTTTAACGCGTCAACGCAAAGGCCGGAATCGTCCGCAATGCATGGCATTAAGCTGTCAGCACAGCCTGAGCGGGCTTTGAGCAGAGCGTTTTCGGCAAAGGTGGAGCCGGTTTCTTCAACCTCGTTTAATATAACTCCGCACTCGAAATCGAGAAACACGTTTATACCCATAGGAGCTAAAATGCGGTGCAGCTCCTCGCGCTTTTTCATATTATGAGTGGCGATTAAAAAATCCAAACAGACCCCTTCTCTCTTTCTTTTTCGGCTTTTCTTCCTCTGCAGGAAGCTCTTCGGGAACTTCTACGGGCGTTATCTCTTTTTCAGCGGGAGCTTCGGTTTCAACAGAAATCTCTTCCCTGATCGGAGCTTCTTCGGGAGCTATCTCCTCCTCGGAGGGGGATTCTTCCTCGGGAATTACCTCTTCTTCTGCAGGAGCTTCGGTTTCTTCGATCATTTGCTCATAAGCTGTCTCTTCGGGCGAGTAAAGCTCGCTATAAACTTGTTCTTCGATATGGATTTCCCGGTTTTCCTGAGGAGCTTGTTCTGTTTCTTCATCTGCTTCTTCAAAGTCTTTTTCTGCTTCTTCGTAAGAAGAGGCGTCCTCTTGTCCCTCGTCAGGCTCGACAGAAAGGAGGTTTTCGTCCTCTTCGTATAATCCAGCGAGTAGTTCTCCAGCAGCCTTTGCGAGCTGCTCAAGATCTTCCTGGCCCTCTTCCTCCTGCGGGACATAGTTTTGGTATTCTTCGCTGTTGATAAGTCCTTCAAGCGAGTTTTCATTTTCGTCATCCTCCAATTTATCCGCCTCTTGGAACAGGCTCTTTGCAAACGCAGCGGGATCAAACGGTTGAAGATCGTCCAGCCCCTCGCCAACGCCTATAAATTTTACAGGTATCTTAAGATCGTTTTTAATTGAAAGCACAACTCCGCCTCTGGCGGTGCCGTCGAGCTTTGTTAAAACAATTCCGGTAAGCTCCGTTACTCCGGCGAACTCCCTTGCCTGATTTACGGCGTTTTGCCCTGTTACGGCGTCCAGAACCAAAAGCACCTCTCTGTCGGCATAGGGCAACTCCTTATCCATAACCCGGTAAATTTTCCCGAGCTCCTCCATAAGGTTCTTTTTGTTGTGAAGGCGGCCGGCGGTGTCGAGAATTATTATATCGCAGTTTCTGGCTATACCGGCCTGAATGGTATCGTAAACAACGGCGGCGGGGTCAGCGCCCTCTTTATGCTTAACTATGTCAACTCCCGCTCTCTCCGCCCAAACATCGAGCTGGTCTATTGCTGCGGCGCGGAAGGTATCTGCGGCGCCCAAAATCACCTTTTTGCCCTGGGATTTATACATTGCCGCCATTTTGCCGATGGTTGTTGTTTTTCCGGCTCCGTTAACTCCTATCATAAGAATTACCGAAGGAATTGTTATAAGTCCCATATCCTCGCCGCCGTAAAGCAGGTCGGCGATTATGCTTTGAAGCTCCTTTTTAACCTCGGAGGGCTTTTTTATCTTTTCGCTCTTAACTCTGTCCTTAAGCTCTTCAACTACCTGAACGGCGGTGGTAACTCCAACATCGCCCATAACAAGTATTTCCTCAAGCTCGGTATAGAGATTCTCTTCAAACGAATCGAAAGAATCGAGCATATCGTCTATTGCGCCGGACATCTTGTTTCTGGTCTTTGAAAGACCGAAGTTTATCTTTTTAAAAATTGCCATTGCCTATTCTCCTTATTCCTCAAGCTGCAGTTCTTCAACAAGCTGAGCGGTGTTCAGCTCCAGAAGCTTTGAAACACCGTGCTCCGACATTGTTACTCCGTAGAGTATGTCCGCCTCTTCCATTGTTCCCCGGCGGTGGGTTATAAGAATAAACTGGGTGTTTGCCGTCATCATACGTACATACTGGGCGTATCTTCCAACGTTAACATCGTCAAGCGCGGCCTCAACCTCGTCAAAAATGCAAAACGGCGCGGGACGGACTTTCAGTATTGCAAACAGCAGCGCCACCGCCGTTAGGCCCTTTTCGCCGCCCGAAAGCAGACTTATGTTTTTAACGTTCTTGCCCGGAGGCTGAGCCTTTATGTTTATGCCGCATTCAAGAATATCGTTTTCATCTTCAAGAGTGAGCTCGGCGCTTCCTCCCAAAAACAGCTCGGTAAAGGTCTGCTTAAAGGCGTTGTTTATTGCGTTAAAGCGGTCAAGGAACAGCTCGCTCATCTTTTGGGTAAGCTCATCTATCATCTTTAGCAGCTCTTTTTTTGACTTTTCAACATCCTCAACCTGCTTTGAAAGAAACTCATAGCGCTGGGAGACCTCTTTATATTCGTCAATTGCCGCAACGTTTACGTTCCCGAGAGCCTTGATCTGCGCCCTTAATTCGCTCAGCCGCTTATTTGCGGCGGGGGCGTTTTCTATCGGCTTTGCTATTTCGGAAGCCTCGCGGCGGGTTAAGGAATATTCCTCATAGAGCTTGCGCTCGGTTTCCTCCTCCTCGCGTTCAAGGGTGAGCCTTCTCTCTTCAAGCCTTACAGTTTCAGCTCCGAGACGCTCTTTTTCATCGTTTTTGGCCTTTTCTGCGTCCCTTGCCTCAACCTGAGCCTTTTCGGTCTGCTCGCGCTTTTCAATAAGCTTTCCTATTGAGCGGTTATTTTCGGCTATCTGATCCCTTAACGCCCTTGCGGCGCCCTTCGCGGCTTCAAGATTTTTTGTAAGCTCGGCGTTTTTCGCATCTATCTCACCGAGTTCATTTTCAAGCTGAACGCGCCTTGACTTCATTTCGCCTCTGCGCTTATCAAAATCGGCAGCCTGCTCTTCCTTTGCCTGACGCTCCTGAAGGCAGGAGGCGATATTCATATTAACTTCCGAAAGGGCATCGTTTATGCGCTCGCGCTCGGAGAGCATTTCATCGTGGCCGCCGGTTAAAACGCTGAGCTCATTTTCAGCGGTGAGCCTCTGCTTTTCAAGCTCTTTCAGCTTGTTTTCGGCGTTTTCAATGGCGCTGTTTAAGCCTGCCGTTCGCTTTTCGTTTGCCTTCAGCTCCGATAAAAGCTCTGTTAATACCGAGGTATTTTCATTTATAACCGAAACAGTTAATGCCAATGCGCTTTCGGCTGAGGTTTTAACCTCGCTGCCCTCAATTATCTCGGCGCTTATACCGTCATACCGCGCTCTTTCGGCTGATGCCGCCTCAGCAGCGGTTTTCACCTCTGCGTTTGCCATTTCAAGCTCAACAGAAAGCTTTTCGGTCTGCTTTTGAAGGGCTTCGGCCTCGCTCTTTCGGGTAAAGAAGCCCGCGCTGTTTATCTTTGAGCCGCCCGTCATTGAGCCTCCGGCGTTTATTACCTGGCCGTCCAGAGTTACTATCTTAAATCTGTAATTAAATTTTTTCGCTATAATAACGGCGGTGTCAAGATCCTCCGCAACGGCAGTTCGCCCTAAAAGCGACTTTACTATATTATCATATTCGGGATCATAGGAGATCAGCTCGCTCGCTATGCCTACAAACCCGAACTGATCGTCCAGCCCTTTTTCATCAAGGGTTCTGCCCTTAACGGCGTTCATCGGCAAAAAGGTGGCTCGTCCGGCGTTCAGATTTTTAAGCGTGTTTATTGCTCGCTTCGCGTCGTTTTCGGTTTCGGTTACTATGTTTTGAACCGCGCCGCCGAGGGCTGTTTCAATTGCGGTTGTATACTGCGAGGGAACGGTTATGAGCTGAAACACCGTTCCGCGTATGCCCCTGAGAGTGCCGTGGGATTTTTCGCGCATAACGGCTTTAACGCTGCCCTGATAGCCCTCCATATTTTTTTCGGTGTCCTGCAAAAACTTAAGCCTCTGCTTTGCAGAAAGCAGCTCAAGCTGTCTTGCTTCGCACGCCGCCTTTTTATCGGCAAGCCTTTCCTCGCTCTTTTTGAGCTTAAGCCCTACTCCCGAGCGCATATTGCTCAGCGACTGCAATCCGTTTACGGCGTTTTGAAGCTCTGTTTCCTGAGTTTTTTTGCGCTCTTCAAGCTCCTTTGCTGTTTCTTTTCGCTTTTCAATTGCCGCCCTTATATCGAGCGCGCGGTTATTTATCTCCTCAACGGACGAAAGCGCGGCGCTCTTTTCTATCTGCGCGTTGGCAATGAGCGAAGCTATGTTTGCCAAAGCTGAATTTTTTTGGTTATATTCGTCGGAATATTCCTCATCGCGGCTCTTAAGACCCGCCATTTCGTTTGTTAAGGACATAAGCCGGTTTTTGAGGTCTTCTATAACCCCGTCAAGCTCCTTAATTCTTTGGAGGACGGCGTTTTTTTCGTTTTCGGTGTGCTCAATAGACTCATCCTGAAGAAGAATGTCCCTTTTAACGCGGTCGGCGTTTTCGTTATTGTGGAGTATGGAGTTTTCATAAACGGCAGCATCAGAATCAAGGGCTGAGGCCTGTTCCTCCGTTTTAACGTTTTTGCTCCGTATATTTTCAATATTTACGTTTATTTCTCTTATTTCATCGGCAGAACCGTCAATTATCTCCGAAAGGCGCATAAGCTCATTCACAACGCCGTCATACTGCGCTCTTGCAACGTCCAGCTTATTTGCCTGCTCTCTTATCTGACCGGCGCTGTTTTCAAGCGTTCTGAGCCACAAACCTATCTGCAGCTCCTTGCGCTCGGCTGCAAGCAGCAAGAACTGCTGAGCCTTTATGCTCTGCTTTTCAAGGGGGCCAACGCGCGAAGCAAGCTCGCCCACTATATCGCGCAGTCGGACTAAGTTTTCCTCCGTTTGATTAAGCCTCTTGTTTGCATCGGCACGGCGATAGCGGTAATGCGAGATTCCCGCCGCCTCCTCAAACATATCCCTGCGGTTTTCGCTCTTGGCGGAAACAAGCTCGTCCACCTTGCCCTGACTTACCATTGAATAGCCGTCACGTCCGAGACCCGTGTCCATAAACAGCTCGTTTACATCGCGCAGGCGGACGGATTTTGAATTTATCAGATACGCGCTCTCTCCGGAGCGGTAATAACGCCTTGTTACACTTATTTCCTTATCGGGGTGATTGAGCGCGCCGTCGGAATTATCGAGTCTGAGAGTTACCTCCGCAAAGCCCAGAGCGCGGCGCGAGGAGGTTCCGCTGAAAATAACGTCCTCCATCTTTGAGCCTCTGAGCGACTTTGTTGACTGCTCGCCCAAAACCCAGCGGACGGCGTCGGAGATATTGCTCTTGCCGCTGCCGTTGGGACCTACAACGCCTGTTATTCCGGTGCCGAACGACAGCACCGTTTTATCGGGGAAGGACTTAAAGCCCTGAATTTCCAATGCTTTTAAATACATTACCTGTTTTCCTTTCGGGGGACTAAGTTTACACTGAGTAATTACAGCGTACAGATTGCGCAGTCAGATTTTATAAAGCTGACGCAGGCATACTTTCGTATGTCAAGCAAAATGGCGAAAAATATGCACGCAAGGTGTGCGCCAAGGGGTAAGCCGGTAATTATTCAGTGGTCACCTGAGGGCGGTATTTTTCCGCTTTTTCGCTCTCCCTTATTTTAATGGTATATCCTATATTATTAAAAAATATTTTATTGTTTTTTTTCTGTCCTGCCGCCTTTGAAACTTCTCCGGGAGAAACAAAAACGGTGTAGTTCCCCTGCGGCTTATTTTTAAGCTCTTCAAAAACGGCGGTTTTATATATTTCGCTCTCGCAGAGCTCTCTGAACGCCGGATGATAAACTCCCGCAACAAAGCTTTCTTCAACGTTTCCGCCTGAATGAAGCCCAACACGAATTACATTTATATTATTATCATAAAAGAGCTTTATGAGCTTTGCGCACAATGAAACGCTGTTTTGAAGCTCGGGGGGCGAATAATCCCCGCTGCGATAGAGAGAGCAAAGCTTTGTTCCCGAGAGGACTGCCGTTGGATAAATCCTAACGGTGTCCGGCTTTAGCTTAATAAACTCCTCGGCGGTAAAAACATCCTTTTCATCGCTGCTGCCGTAAAGCCCCGTCATCATCTGAAGGCCTAAGGAAAAGCCGAAATCTTTTATGAGAGCCGAAGCTCTGACTGTGTCCTCCGGAGTGTGTCCGCGCTCGTTTTTTAGTAAAACGTCATTTGCCATACTCTGCGCGCCGAGCTCAATTGACGTTACGCCATAGCTTTTAAGAAAATCAAGCTCTTCTTCGTCTATGCAGTCGGGTCTGGTTGAAACGCGGATGCCCGAAAAATCGTCCTTAAGATATTTTGCCGCCGTTTCAAGACACATTTTTTGAATATTCCTGCTGATAGCGGTAAAGCTGCCTCCGAAAAACGCAATTTCACTGTTTTCTTTTTCATGGGGCGTTTTTTTTGCAGTTTCGCAGGCTGAAATTATTTCCTCCCGCGTTATTCCCGCGCCTGAACCGGAAATTGCCCGCTGATCGCAGAATATGCAGCTGTGAGGGCAGCCCATATGGGGCACGAAAAGAGAGACGTTTATATGCTTCATAGCTTAATGCCCATAAGGATAAGAGCTTCCTTCGCGGCCTCCTGCTCGGCCTTTTTTTTGGAATGGCCTATGCCGGTTGAGATGCAGTTCGAATTAAGATAAACTTCAACGGTGAAGGTTTTATCGTGAGCCGGTCCCGATTCCGCTGCGAGAACATAGCTTAAATGCTCGTCGGGATTTCTCTGAACGACCTCCTGAAGCTTTGTTTTATAATCGGTTACAAGAGAAACGTCCATTTCGGCAGTCTTTATAAAGCGCAGAACAAACTTGCGGGCTGAGGCAATACCGCCGTCGAGATAAATTGCCGCTATAACACTCTCAAAAGCATCGGAAACTATGCTCGGCCGCTCGCTGCCGCCGGACATAAGCTCGCCCTTGCCGAGCTTTATGTATTTTCCGAGGTCAATTTTTTCGGCGAATTTAGCAAGCGACTTTTCGCACACAGCCGCGGCTCTGAGCTTTGTGAGCTCGCCCTCGGGAGTTCCCGGCATAGCCTTAAAGAGATATTCTGCTGTTATGAAGCCCAAAACCGAATCCCCGAGAAACTCAAGGCGCTCGTTATTCTGATGTTTGCCCTTTTCATTTGCATAGGACGAATGAGTTAAGGCGAGACTTAATAGCTCTTTATTTTTAAATGTATAGCCCAGTTTTTCTTCAAGCTCTTTCATACTGTTACACTTTCTTTAACGCTTTTCAGAGCGCGCTCGCTTAAATAGGCATAGCGCAGTTTTTTATCTCTGATTTTTGTTTCGGGCGGCGGGAGCAGACCCATAGCCGCACCCATCGGCTGAAAATCCTTTACTGTTTCATCTGAAATATATCTTGAGAGCGCGCCGAGCATAGAAGTCTCGGGCAAAATGAGGGGCTCTTCTCCCAAAATAAATCTTGCGGCGTTTATTCCCGCTAAAATGCCAGAAGCCGCGGATTCCATATAGCCCTCAACTCCGGTTATCTGCCCCGAGAAAAAGATATTAGGATATTCCTTCATATTAAAAGCGGGAGTTAAAAGCCCAGGCGATCGCAAAAACGAATTGCGGTGCATAACTCCGTAACGCACGAACTCGGCGTTTTTAAGAGCGGGTATGAGCGAGAAAACTCTTTTTTGCTCTCCGAATTTGAGATTGGTTTGAAAGCCAACAAGGTTATAAAGGGTGCCGCCGTTATTCTCTTTTCTGAGCTGCAAAACAGCCCACGGACGGTGGCCTGTTTTCGGGTCTCTGAGCCCAACGGGCTTCATAGGACCGAAACGAATGGTGTTTTCGCCCCTCTTCGCCATAATTTCTATCGGCATACAGCCCTCATAGACACCGCTTTTTTCAAAATCGTGGAGAATAACGCTTTCGGCGGAAATAAGCTCGTTATAAAAAAGCTCATATTCCTCTTTGTTCATAGGGCAGTTTATATAGTCGTCGCCGCCCTTTTCATAGCGGGACTGAACGAAGGCGTTTTCCATATCAACGCTCTCGGCGGTAATGATGGGAGCTGCCGCGTCAAAAAAGCTAAGCGGCTTCCCGCAGAGGCTTTCAATATCCCCGCTTAAGCTCTCGCTCGATAAAGGCCCCGAAGCAACGATAACGGTTTTATCGCGCGGAACAGCCGATACCTCTTGCCTTATGATCTCAATAAGCGGCTCGCTTTCTATTTTCCTTGTTATTTCCGCAGAAAACTTATCTCTGTCAACCGCCAGAGCGCCTCCTGCAGGAACGGCGGTTTTTTTTGCGAGCTCAACCGAAATCGAACCTAAAAGCTCCATTTCCGCCTTCAGCAGCCCCGCTGCAGAATCGATCCTTGCCGCTTTAAAGGAATTTGAGCATACAAGCTCGCAAAGATTTTCGCTTTTATGAGCCGGGGAAAATCTTTTGGGCTTCATCTCATAGAGTTTGACCTTTATTCCCCTTTTTGAAAGCTGCCAGGCCGCCTCGCACCCCGCAAAGCCGCCGCCGATAACTATAGCCTCATTCATCGGTCTTTTTTCCTTTGCCCTTGGTTTCATATCCGCAGCCCTCGTTTAAGCATTTGGTTACTCCGCTGCGGGACTTAAACAGGGTTTTGCCGCACTTGGGGCAAGCGTCCGGGGTGGGCTTATCCCAGGTCATAAAATTGCAGTTCGGATAATTTGAGCAGCCGAAAAACTCGTGTCCTTTTTTGCTCTTTTTTCCTATTATTTCGCCGCCGCATACGGGACATTTTCCCTCGGTTTTTGTAACGAAAGGTTTGGTGAATTTGCATTCGGGATAATTCGGGCAGGCAAGGAATTTTCCGTAACGGCTGACCTTAACTATCATATTCGCGCCGCATTTTTCGCAGGGGACGTCGGTTTTGTCCTCTTCAAGGCTTATTTTTATTCCCTCCATCGAGGATTTTGCCTTTTGAAGATCGCCCTCAAACTCATCATAGAACGCATGGAGCATTTTTATATAATCATAGCCGCCCGCCTCAATTTTATCGAGATCGTTTTCCATTCCGGCGGTGAATTTGGTGTTAACTATTTTCGGGAATTTATCCTTAAGAAGCCCGGTTATCGCCGTGCCGAGCTCAGTTGGCTTAAGGGTCTTTTTGGATTCGCGTTCAACATAGCTTCTGTCAAGTATCGTTGATAAAATGGTTGCATAGGTGCTGGGTCTGCCAACGCCGGTTTCCTCAAGGGTTTTGATAAGGGAGGCTTCCGTATACCTCTGCGGAGGCTGAGTCATATGCTTTTCGGGGATAATTTCTTTGAGCTTTAACTGCGCGCCGGCGGTAAGCTCGGGAAGAGAGGTGTTTTTTTCGGTATCATCGTCGGAATTGTCGTATAAAACCGAGTAACCGTCAAAACGAACGGTATACCCGCTGGAGGTAAAGACTATATATTCCCCTTCATTTCCGTTTTGCACGGCGTGAATTTCGGTTTTAACGGTATCCTGAACGCAGTTTGCCATAAGGCTTGCAAGAAATCTTCTCCATATAAGTCCGTAGAGCTTAAACTGCTCGGGGGTAAGGCTGCCTTTTGCCGCCTCGGGAGTTATGAAAACGTTTGAGGGCCTTATAGCCTCGTGGCCGTCCTGAGCGGAGGAACGGGACTTGAAATAACGGGGTTTTTCGGGCAGGTATTTTTCGCCGTAGCTTGAAACTATGAGCTGATTTGCATCGGCTCTTGCCTCTTCGCTTATTCTGAGAGAATCAGTTCGCATATAGGTTATAAGACCGACCGTTCCGAAGCCCTCGACCTCCATACCTTCGTAAAGCTCCTGCGCAACCTTCATTGTGCGCTTTGCGGTGAAGCCGAGCTGACGGGACGCCTCCTGCTGGAGAGAGGAGGTGTTAAACGGCGGAGAGGGCTGTTTTTTGCGAACGCCCTTTTTTATGTCCGCAACAAAATACCCTGCTCCTTCAAGGCGCGAGAGGATTTTATTAGTGTCTTCGGCGTTTGAAAGCTTTATTTTGCCGCTTTGATCGCCTGTGAACGCCGCCTTAAACTGCTTTTTTGAGGGCGGGGCTGAAAGAGCGGCGTCAATAGTCCAGTATTCTTCCGGAATAAATTTGTTTATTTCCTCTTCCCTGTCAACTATAAGCCTGAGCGCAACGCTCTGAACTCTTCCGGCGGAAAGCCCTCTTCTTATCTTCTGAGAGATAAACGGAGAAAGGCGGTAGCCAACAAGCCTGTCAAGAATTCTCCTTGCCTGCTGAGCGTTAACAAGGTCAATATCTATCTTTGACGGAGCGGCCATACCCGCCAGAACGCTTTTTTTGTTTATCTCGTTAAACTTAACTCTGTTTTCCTGCTCCATACTCAGCCCCAAAAGCGTTGCAAGGTGCCAGGATATAGCCTCTCCCTCGCGGTCGGGGTCCGTTGCAAGATAAACCATATCGCTTTTTGAAGCAAGCTCCTTAAGCTCAGACAGGAGCTTTTCTTTTCCCTTGATAACAGTATAGTTCGGCTCAAAATCTTTTTTAACGTCAACGCTGAGCTTTGAGGAATATAAGTCCCTTACGTGTCCCATTGAAGCCTTGACCTCATATCCCGTGCCGAGATATTTTTTTATTGTTTTTGCCTTTGCCGGCGATTCAACGATAACTAACGACTGCATAAATGAATTTTTCTCCTATAAGAAATTATTTTAGTGAAACGCGGTTTCCGGGGTGGTAAGAAATCAGCTCCATAAGCTCTAAAACCGTTGCCGCCGACATAAGCTCGCTTATCTCAAGTCCTGTTTTATCGGCAATGGAATCAAGGCTCTGAGGCTGCTTGCCCAGGCTGAAATAAACAGCCCTTTCGGCTTCGGAAAGCCCCTGGGTTTCCGCGATTTTTTCTTTCAGTATATTTTGAGGCTCGGAGTATTTTGGCGTTTTCTCCTTTGACGTTTTTGCTTTTTTGTTTTTTTCGGTAGGGATATACCCTTCGCCCAAAAACTCGGCCCGGTTTTCGGACGGGTTCAGCATCAGCGAATAAAGCGGAAACGCCTCGGCTTCGCTAACACCGTTCAGAGCCGCAAACTCGCTGAGCGGGGTTTTTTCGGGTTTTAATATTTTCGGAACGCTGTCTCCGCTGTTTTTCAGAGGAAACTGCGCAGATGACTTAACATAGCAATTTATTATCTGGGAAGCGTTTTTCAGCTCTTGCGCTCCCAAGGATATAAGGCCTTCGCAGCCCTTTGAGGAAAAAACTTCGGGCGATAGGGCAAAAACACGCTTTTTATATCTTAATGCGTAGTCCGCGCTTATAAGCGAACCTCCCTTTGCCTGCGACTGAACAACGGTCAGGGTTTTTGCCAAGGCTGCGATAATGCGGTTTCTCTTTGGAAATGAATAGTGGGTTGGGGATTCAAATGGGGGCATCTCGGAAACTATAAGTCCGTATTTTTCTATTCTGCGCTTAAGAAAAACCCTCTCGGGCAGGTAATTATGCCCCAGTCCGTTTCCTATAACGCAGATGGTTGAGCCCTTTCCTGTCAACGCTCCCTCGTGGGAGGCTCTGTCAATCCCGAGCGCGCCGCCCGAAACGGTTGTTATGCCGTTTTCGGAAAGAGCCGAAGCGAGCCTGAACGCGGCGGTAAGCGATATATCGCTCGGATGTCTTGTTCCAACAACGGCGGCCTTATGCTCAGCCTTAAGAAGGCCGGGGTTCCCGCTGAGATAGAGCGTTAACGGAAAATCGCTTATCTTTTTCAGCTCTTCGGGGAAGAATTCACTTTCGGGCGTTATAACTGTCCAACCGAAATTCCGGCAAACGGAAGCAATCGTTTGAGCCTTTATAAGGCTTGCGTTTGAAAGCTTATTCTTTGTTTCCTCGCTTATTTCGCCCGCCTTGAATAAAAGCTCCGGATCCCTGCTTAAAATATTTTCGGCGGTTCCGAATTTTCTTACAAGCTCTCCGCCGGCGTTAGTTCCGCCGAGAACAAGGCTGAGACGTATCCATTCAACAATATTTTCCATTCGACTCTCTCAATATTATTTTCTTCCGGAAAACTCCCACATCATAACCGCTCCGGCCGCGGCGGCGTTCAGACTCTCGGCTCTGCCCGCCATGGGGATGGTGACAAGGCCGGTACACTCTTTTTTTGCTTCTTCGCTTATTCCCGCGCCCTCATTTCCTATAACGAGCACGGTTTTTCCGCTCTTATCGGCAAGGCGAACATCTAAAGCGCCGCTGTCGGGAACGCAGGCAAGCGCCTTAAAACCGAGCTTTTTAAGCTCTGTTATTTTTTCGGCGGAATTCCCGGTTCTTACAACGGGAAAACGGACAAGCGCGCCCATGGAGGCTCTTAAGGCCTTCGGGGAATAAATATCGCACCCGCCCGAAACGATAAGTCCCTTTGCGCCGAACGCCTCGGCGGAGCGGGAAAGCGCGCCGAGGTTATCGGGATTCTGAATATTGTCGGTCATAAGATAAAATCCGTCATCCTCAAAAGAAATATCGCTTTTCCTTTGGCGGCAGACACAAAAAATATTTTGGCTCGCCTCGGTGTCCGACAGCTTTTCGGCAACGGCGCCGTCAATAAAATATACCTCTTTTGAAGATTCAGCAAGCATACTGAAAATATCGGAATATGTTTCGGCTGCTTTTTTCGTTATGAACAGCCTTAATATTTCGGTTCCGTTAATCGCCGCGTCCTCGCATAGCCTTGCCCCCTCGGCGATAAACAGTCCGGTTTTTTTGCGCTCGCGCGCTTGGAGCAGGGCTGAAGCGTCTCTGATTTTCTGATTTGCTCTTGAGGTTATCGTTTCAAAATTTTTCATTATGCTCCTTTAATGAAATAGTATACAGGCTCTATATCAAGAAGAATATACCAGCATATCCATATTATGCCTATTATCATAATGGGGGCAAGAAAATAGCATCTCACCTTTTTATTTGTTAACCCGAACTGTCCGGGGCGCAAACGCATAAAACGCGGATTGCGATAAGCATAAACGGCAAGGCAGATAAGGCCTAAAATTATAAATCCGTAAATCACGGCGGAGGAGAACATAGCGGCGGGCCCCTCTCCGAATCGGGTCATTACAACCGAAACCATAACCGAGATAAAATTGTTGAGAAAATGAATGGCTATGCTTGTTCTGAGAGTTCCGGTTACGGTTGCCGAATAGCCTAGCGCCAAGCCCGCTATTATGGCAAAGGGCATCTGAGTCATATTTCCGTGAATAAGTCCGAACAGCACCGCGCTTGAAATAATGGCAAATTTATCGCCGAATTTTCTCAGCGGCTGCATTAAAACTCCCCTGAACGCAAACTCCTCAACCATAGCGGGAACAACGGCGCTGTGGAGTATCAAAATGGCGATACCCCATATTCCGTCCGGCGCGCCGGGGTCATCGAGAGCGGCATAGTAGGAACTAAATCCGAAGCCCGCCGCATCGGCATAAACAGCGAAATAATTTGTTAAAACGCTGCCTATAAAGCAAACTCCCAGCCCCGCGATAATTATCAGCCCGGTGTCAGAAGACGGATACGCCCTGCCGAGGGGGATCTGAAGGGATTTATACGGATTTGTTTTTTTGAGAATTATATACACCGCCAAAAACGGCAGTCCAACGCAGAAAAACGAATATAGCGTTTCAAGAAGGTATTTATATTCCAGAGAAGTATCGTAAAGATACGAAATCCTGCTTACCTTTATGAGCACAAGAGAAAATATATAGCTCATCATAAGATAGCCCGATATTCCGAGTCCTGCGGCGTTGCCGGTAAAAAACAGAAGTCTGTTTAATCTGTACTGAGGGTCAGAAAAGAATTTTGATAGCCCCGAGCGTTTCGGAGAATTCATTCTGTTTTCGTAATCCTCCGGGTAAATATCGTTCATAAATTCACCTTTTATCTGCCGCAGCAGTTTTTATATTTTTTGCCGCTGCCGCAGGGGCAGGGATCGTTTCTGCCTATCTTTTTGCCTTTTTTAACGGGTTGATTTTTCTCGCTGCCGTCGGATGAGCCGGAGGTTGAGGTAACGGTTACGGTCTGGCGGCGCTTTAAGTCCTCTTCGGTTCTTATTTCGGCGGTGAGAAGCATCTGAACGGTGTTTTCTCTGATGGAGTCGGTCATTTCCTCAAACATATCAAAGCCCTGCTGACGGTAAGCAACAACGGGATCGTGCTGCGCATAGCCCTGAAGTCCAATACCGCGCTTAAGCTGATCCATAGCGTCAATATGATCCATCCAGAGCATATCAACGTTTGAGATGAGAACCTTGTGTTCAAGGCGGGTCATAATCTCTTTGCCGTATTTCTCTGTCATTATATCAAGGCGCTCTTCGGCAAGCGAGCAAAGAAGAGAGGCAACGTCCTTGGTGCTCGAGCAGCCCGAAACGTCGCTGTTGCCGAGAAGCCAGGAATATTTGGCGGTAAGCCCTGCGATATTCCAGTTTTCGGGGATATTTCCTGCGCAGTAAAGCTCTGCTCCGCCCGATAAGCTGTCGGTTATCATCTTGCGGATGGTTAAATCCATATCAACGCCGTCAAGCACCTGATTGCGCTGCTTATATATGACCTCGCGCTGAGTGTTCATAACGTCGTCATACTGGAGAACGTTTTTGCGTATGCCGAAGTTGTTTCCTTCAACACGCTTCTGAGCCATTTCAACCGCGCTTGAGAACATTTTTGCCTCGATCGGCTGATTATCGGGTATATTAAACATATTAAGAGTGTTATAGAATCGGTCGCCGGCAAACAGACGCATAATATCGTCCTCAGCCGAGAGGAAAAAGCGGCTCTCGCCGGGGTCGCCCTGACGGCCCGATCGGCCTCTGAGCTGGTTATCAATTCGCCTTGCCTCGTGGCGCACCGTTCCGAGGATAAAGAGTCCTCCCGCGGCTCTTACCTTTTCGGCCTCCTCTTTGAGAAGAGCCTTATATCCGCTTTCAAGCTCATTAAAGGTCTTTCTCGCGTTCAGGATTTCCTCGTCGTCCGTCTCCGAAAAACCGGTGGCCTCGCTTATAAGCTCCTCAGAGAACTGCATTTTTCTCATTTCGGACTTTGCCATATATTCGGGGTTGCCGCCGAGAAGAATGTCGGTTCCGCGTCCCGCCATATTTGTTGCTATCGTAACGGCCCCGAATTTACCCGCCTGAGCAACTATTTCAGCCTCGCGCTCGTGCTGTTTGGCGTTTAATACCTCGTGCTTTATTCCGGCGCGCTTAAGGGCGTGGCTCAGCTGCTCGCTCTTTTCAATGCTCACCGTACCCACCAGAACGGGCTGCCCCTTTTCGTGGCAGGCCTTTACCTGCTCGATGATGGCGTTAAACTTGGCTTTCTCGGTTTTATACATAACGTCATCATAGTCTTTTCTTATCATCGGCTTGTTGGTTGGAATTTCAACAACGTCCAGAGAATATATCTCGTTGAATTCTTCGCTCTCTGTCATAGCGGTACCTGTCATACCCGAGAGCTTTTTATAAAGCCTGAAATAATTCTGGAAGGTGATGGTTGCAAGGGTCTTTGATTCGCTCCTGACATTTACACCCTCTTTGGCTTCGATAGCCTGATGAAGACCCTCGTTATAGCGTCTTCCGAGCATTATTCTTCCCGTAAACTCGTCGACTATAAGAACCTCTCCGTCCTTAACAACATAGTCGATATCGCGCTTCATAACGCCTCTTGCCTTTATGGCCTGGCTTATATGATGGGAAATATTGAGATTTTCGGGAGCGGAGAGGTTTTCAATATTGAAAAACTCCTCGGTTTTGGCGATACCTGCCTTGGTGAGCGTTGCGGTGCGTGCCTTTTCGTCAACTATATAGTCAACTCCGTCCTCTATAACGTCCTCTATATCCTTTTTAGCGTCAAGCTCGGTTATGCGCTGAACCTTCATTCGCTTTGCGCATTCGTCGGCAAGCTTATATAAATCAGAGGATTTATCTCCTCTGCCGGAAATTATAAGCGGAGTACGCGCTTCGTCGATCAAGATCGAGTCCACCTCGTCCACTATTGCGTAGGCATGGCCTCTCTGAACGCGCTGCTCTTTATAAAGCACCATATTATCTCTGAGGTAGTCAAAACCCATCTCGTTATTGGTCCCGTAGGTTATGTCGGCGGCATAGGCTTCCTTGCGCTCAGCGTTTTCTTTCGCGTGGACGATAAGACCCACCGAAAGCCCCATAAAACGGAAGATTTTTCCCATCCATTCGGAGTCTCTTCGGGCAAGATAATCGTTTACGGTAACTATGTGGACTCCCTCGCCCGTTAAGGCGTTCAGATACGCGGGGAGCGTTGCAACAAGGGTTTTTCCTTCGCCCGTTTTCATTTCGGCGATTCTGCCCTGATGCAGGATTATTCCGCCCTCAACCTGCACTCTGAAGTGCTTCATATTGAGAACTCTCCACGCTGCCTCTCTGCACGCGGCAAACGCCTCGGGGAGGATATCGTCGGTTGTTTCGCCGTTTTTCAGCCTCTCCTTGAATTCAGGAGTTTTTGCCTTCAGCTCTTCATCGCTTAATGCGGCATATTCGTTTTCAAGAGCAAAAACCTTATCGGCGAGATGAGCGTTTCTCTTAAGCTCCTTTTTTGAGTAATCGCCGAATATTTTAGTCAGCAGTGACATTTTTTTCATCCTTTCGTTTCTTCTCTGTATTTACAAAATGAATTAAGACTGCAAATTTCGCATTTGGGTTTTCTTGCGTCGCAAACCGCCCTTCCGTGGAGGACGTTTCTGTGACAATAATTATTTCCCTCTTCGGGAGGAATTATTTTGCGCAGCTGAGTTTCAACCTTTAACGGATCCTTTGAATCAACAAGCCCCAAGCGGTTTGATATGCGGATAAGGTGGGTATCGGCAACTATTGCCGCTTTTCCGTAAACATCGCCGACTATTAGATTGGCGGTTTTTCTGCCAACCCCGGGAAGGGTTATGAGAACCTCTATCTCATCGGGCACCTTGCCGCCGAAATCGCTTACGAGCATTTTTGACATTTCAACAATGTCCCTTGCCTTATGATGATAAAAGCCGCACGGACGGACTATATTTTCAATTTCCGAAACATCCGCCTTTGACATACTTTCAGCGTCAGGATATTTTGAAAACAGCCCGGGAGTTATCATATTAACTCTCGCATCCGTACACTGAGCCGAAAGGCGCGTTGCCACCAAAAGCTGAAACGCGCTTTCACAGCTTAAAGAGCATAAAGCATCCGGATATAATTTTTTCAGTTCCTCTATCGCCCTCAGGGCTTTTTCCTTAATTTCCATATCTATCCTCTATGAGTATAATGCGCTATTTTACAGTATACACAAGTAAATTCGGAAAATCAAGGGGAAAGCGTATAAAATAAATATTTATTATAGCACTCCCGCATCCCGATCCCGGATCCGCGGTCAAAGGGAGCAGATCCGGCGGACTGCAGCGAACAAAAATATCCATTGACTTTTTTAGAGCAATAATGTATTATATATACATAAATTTCAGCTTAAAAAAATTGGTGATCATTATGAAAACTTCGGTAAAAAGATTGGTTGCGGTGATTTGCTGCGCGCTTCTTTTGGGCGCTGCTATGGCACCGTCGGTTTTCGCCCTTGATATTTTTAACAGTCTCGGCGATATTTTTGGTGACGATCTTGACGGAATTCTTGACGATCTCTTCGGCAACGGAAACGGAGAAACTCCCGCGCTCAGCCTGGGCAATCTTTTCTCAAATCCCGGAGGTATTCTCGATTCGCTCAGAGAGCGTCTTTCAGAAAACGGCATCAATGCTTCAAACTTCAGCATAGCCTCAGCGATAGCCGCCATTCTCAACAATGAAAGCGGCTTTGATCTGAGCGCAATCCTCAATTCAAACGACTTCTTAAACAGGCTTATCGCCTATTTCTCTGACGAAACAAGCTCAACCGAACCGGAAGAAGAGCCCTCCGAAGAGACAGAGCCCTCCGAAGAGAGCACGACCGAAGCTCCTTCCACCTCAGCTCCGTCAACAACTCTCCCTCCGCAAACAAGCTATGTTCCCAGCACCCAGCCCTTTACCGACACAACAGCCGATCAAAACACTTCCGAACCCGAATATTCTTATGTTGAACCGTCGGTTGAATATACCGACCCTCTTACAACAGTTCCCTTTGCTCCCGTTTATGAGGAGGACTATTCCCAGTCAGAAAAAGGCGTTACGGGAAAAATGATTGCCGGCATAGCAATACTCATTATTTCCGCCGGAGCGGTAGTCGGAGTTGTTGTGGCTCTTAAAAAGACCAAGGTATAATGCTCCTTAAAGAAAATGAACATATAGAATATATCTCAGACCGTCTGCGGCTTATTGTATCGCCCGAACACACATTCGGCACCGATGCGCTGCTGCTGGCGGCCTTTGCTTTGCCGAAAAAGAACGATAAAGTGTGCGATCTCGGCACAGGCTGCGGAATAATCCCGTTTTATTGGCTTTCGAGGGACATAAAATGCGTTACGGCGGTTGAAATTCAGGAAAAGGCGGTAAACCAGCTCAGCCGCTCGGTTGTGTTAAGCGAGATATCTGACAGGGTAAATATAGTCCACAGCGATTTAAGAGAGCTTAAAAAGATATTTCCGTCGGCGTCCTTTAACAAAATAACAATGAACCCTCCCTACACAAAATCGGGACACGGCATTGAGAGCAGCCTCAGCGCGGATAAAATTGCCCGCCACGAAAACGCCGGAGCTCTCCCCGAAATCTGCAGGATCGCGGCGTATCTTCTGAATTTCGGCGGCAGCTTTTCAATTTGCCTGCGCCCCGAACGCCTCACGGACGCGTTCTTTGCTATGAGAGAAAGCGGAATTGAACCGAAGAGACTGCGCTTTGTTTCAAAAAACGCCGAAACTGCTCCGTGGCTTTTTCTTCTTGAGGGAAAAAAGGGAAGGAACTCCGGCTTAGAGGTTATGAAGCCGCTGTTCATTCAAACTCCGGACGGAGAACCGTCGGAGGAGCTTTTGAGCATAACAGAAAATTACAGAAAATAAAAAGAGTTCAGAGGTTCAGAGTTAAGCGTTGAGAATCTTGAAAGCCTGCGCTTAACCTATCTGAACGCTAAACTCTAAAAAACGGAAAGGTGGATTCAGCTTGCCCGGAACGCTTTATATAGTTGGTACGCCGATAGGAAATTTAGGCGACTTTTCAGAGAGAGCAAAACAAACGCTCAGAGAAGTTGATTTTATTGCTGCGGAGGACACGAGAGTAACCGTTAAGCTATTAAATCATTTCGATATAAAAAAAAGCCTCATAAGCTACCACGAGCACAACAGAAAAGAAAAGGGACCGGACATTCTCGAAAGAATTCTCGCCGGGGAGAGCTGCGCCCTTGTTACCGACGCCGGTATGCCCGCCATATCGGATCCCGGGATAGACCTTGTTCGGCTTTGCAGAGAAAACGGGGTAAATATTGCTGCCGTTCCGGGGCCTACCGCGTTAACAACGGCTCTCGCCTTTTCCGGAATGGAGGTATCGCGTTTTTCGTTTGAAGGTTTTTTAACCGTTAACAAGCCAAACAGAAAAAAGCATCTTGAGGAAATAAAGTCCGAGAGAAAAACTATGGTCTTTTATGAGGCCCCCCACAAGCTCGCATCAACCCTCCGAGACCTTTATGAAGCCCTCGGTAACAGAAGGATAGCGATAATAAAAGAGCTTACTAAAATTCACGAGAGCTGCGAAAAAACTACTCTCAGCGAGGCAGCAGGAAAATATGACGGGATAAAGCTCAAGGGAGAATATGTTTTAGTAATAGAGGCAAAAACCGAAGAGGAGCTGAAAAACGAGGCTCCCCCCGCCGACCCGCTTGCCGCTGCAAAAAAATATCTGAGCGAGGGGCTGAGCGTTAATGAAGCCTCCAAACGAGCGGCAAAAGAGACAGGCGCAAAAAAAAGCGAAATATATAAGCTTTTAAGCGAAAACTCTTGAAAATTTTTTTGAAATACTGTATACTATAGTTGGAAAACTTTATTGAGAGGAATTATATGTTATGAAAAAAATAATATCTGTTCTTTTGGCAGCTCTGCTTTTGTTTTCGGGTATCAGCGTTATCGCTATTGCCGCTGACAGCGATGACAGCGGATTTAAAGCTGTTTATACCGTCAGAGCCGCCGACAACAGCGCGGACAAAATAAGAATAGTAGGGGTTTACGGAAGAAACGAAGTAACCGCGGGCGAAACCTTTTATTTCACTATAGACTATCTCGGAAGATACCGCCCCGACCAAACGACCGTAATAAAGGCGTTTCCCGCCTCCTTCCCCGCCGACCTTGTTGGAAGCTATGAGGATTCAACCGAAATCATAATCATCACTCCCGACCCCTCAACGGGCATTTATGCCATACCGAACGTTCAGGAGGACTGGTGCATTGCGGCTTATTCTCTTCAGGAGGATAATTTTTCAAGCCTTAAGGATATGCTTATGAACCTTATAAGCGCCATAGTTGAGTTTTTCGCGAATCTGAAAAACCTCTTCGGCCTTGCAAACTGAAAAGCATACAGGTCTTAAAACAGAAAGACTCCGTGAAAGCGGAGTTTTTTAAATACCGCCGGACTTTTTTGGAGGGGTGAATTTGCTTAAATTTATTTCGTGGAACGTAAACGGACTGAGAGCCGTTCAGAATAAGGGCTTTAAGGATATATTCAGGGAGCTTGACGCTGACTTTTTTTGTATGCAGGAAACAAAGCTGCAGGAGGGGCAGATAGATCTCTCTTTTGACGGCTATACTTCCTATTGGAACTACGCCGAAAAAAAGGGCTATTCCGGAACCTGCATTTTTGCAAGGCATAAGCCCATAAACGTATTTAACGGCATCGGCATGCCCGAACACGACACCGAGGGAAGAGTTATAACTCTGGAATACAAGGGCTTTTATCTCGTTACGGTTTACACTCCGAACGCAAAGGAGGATCTTTCGCGCCTTGCCTATCGGCAGGTTTGGGAAGATGAATTTCTTAAATATATAAACTCTCTCAGAGAAAAAAAGCCCGTTGTTTTTTGCGGAGATCTCAACGTTGCCCACAGGGAGATAGACCTTAAAAATCCCAAGTCAAACCGCGGCCACGCGGGCTTTACCGATGAGGAAAGATCAAAATTTTCTGCCGTTCTAAGCTCCGGCTATACTGACACATTCCGCTATTTTTATCCGGACAGAGAAAATGTTTATTCCTGGTGGTCTTACAGATTCAACGCAAGAAAAAACAACACAGGATGGAGAATCGACTATTTTATAGCCGATAAAAGCCTTGATGATAAGCTTGTTTCCGCCGATATTCTATGCGATGTTTACGGCTCTGATCACTGCCCTGTTGAGCTGAAAGCTGATTTGGAAGTTTAAGATGAGAAATATAATAAAATTATCCGATCAATGGCAAAAGGAAGAGGCTAAGGAGGTTTTCAGCAGCTTTGAGCTGCCTTTTAAAACTCCTGCAATAAACGCGCCTGAAAAAATAACGCTCAGGAGAAAAATATTTATCTCCGATGAGGATAAAAACGAAGAATTCTTTCTTGAGATAAAGGGGCTGAGCGGAAAAATAACGGTCTTCATCGGGAACGAAGAGGCCGGAAAAGAGACCTGCGCCATAGCGCCCCGCTATATTGACATAACCGGCTTTATAAAAAAAGGTGAAGACCTTGAAATAAGGCTTGAAATTATTCCCCTGCCTAACCCCCACGGCGATTTCACCTTTTTTGACTCGTCGGTTATATGCGTTCCTCGCTCGCATTTTGACGTTAAGATGAATAACGACCCCATAAGCGTTAGAACCGAATTTGAAAAAACCGGGGTAAAGCTATTCATAAAAGCTGATATAATAAATCCAAACAACTATGACGTTGTTGTTTTCAAACTTATTTCTCCTCTCTCACAGCTTATTGAAGTAAGATCGGCGCGCCCCACCGACGGTTCGGCTGAATTTTTTATTGAAGAGCCTCTGAGATGGGACGGGGTTCATTCCGCTTATAAATACAGAGCCGAAATTATTCTTCAGCGTGATTCCGAAATTATAGACACCGCCTCAAAGAGCTTCGGCATAAGGGAATTCAAGGCGGAAAAGGACGGGTTTTTTAAACTGAACGGCATAAAACTTCCGCTTGGGGGCTGTGCGCTGAGAAACGCCGATAAAACCGAAAAGGACGCCGAGAGCTTAAAGGAGCTGGACGCAAATCTTGTTTTGGTAAATTATATAGACCCTGAGGAAAGGCTCCTAAACAAGTGCGATGAGCTTGGAATTATGGTGTTTTTCCTTTTCTCCGGGAACGGAAATGACAGCGATTTTGACGAGCTTAAAAGGATAACAAGGCTGCTCTCCTGCCATCCGAGCGCGGCTTTTATTTCCCACTCGGGATATGACCCCGTCTACCGAAAAAAAATCTGCTCGGAAATTAAGAGCAATTCGCAGTATATTTACACCGCCGGACCTTGCGACATCTTAAATAAAGAGAGCCTCAGTGACGCCATCCCCGATGTTTTGCTGCTCTATATTGATTCTCCCGCCGAAAAAAGCGGCTATACAGAACTTGAAAGCAGCTACAGCGAAATTATCTCCGAGCATCCCGACTACCGCTTTGCCGTATTCCCAAAGGTTTCACTGAAAAAAGACGAAAACAACTATCAGGAAAATTTTTCCGATTTTCACGAAAGAATGTGGAGCATTTTCGGAACAAAGAAAAACACCGTTTGCTATTTTACGGGATTTTTAACCGACAATCCCGAAAACTCCGACCTCACAGGGCTTATTTCCTCAAACAGAGAAAAGAAAGACGCTTTTTGGTTTTATAAGGCTCAGTTTTCGGCAGACAAATTTATAAAAATAGCCTCGCTCCCCGAAGCATCAACCAAAAAGCGCATAACAGTTAAATGCTATACAAACTCATCTCTTCCCGTTTTATCCGTTAACGGAAAGGTAAAAAAGAAGCTCCTGCCGGTAAAGCTCTCCCCCTGTGTTTATCTGTTTCAAAACGTTAAGCTCAGAAGAAAAGAGAACGGCATTTCTCTCTCCTGCGGCAATAAAACCGACAAAGTTTCCGTTTACCGTTCCCGCTCAAAAAAGAAAAAATAACCGTATAATTTTTTCTCCCCCGGAAATGCTTTTCGGGGGAGATGATTTTATGTTTGAGGTTAAAACAAGGGCAAGGATATTAACTCACGGCTCAAAAACAAAAGGAGTTTTGCTGTTAATTCTGCCCGCCGCGGCATTTACGGGCTTAATAATAAGCGTTTTGCTCTTTATTCTATGCTCATATTATCCTGCCGAAACGGTTTTCGAAGGCTGGTTTTTTTCTCAAACAATAAAAAATAATCCGGCTTTCTCAGTCTTTATAAAATACTTTTTCCTTTTTTGTTCCGTATTGTTTTTGCTGTTTTTTTCGTCGCTGCGCTTTACTCTGATGGCATATTTTTATTATCGGACCGACAAAAATCAGTCCAGACCCAAGAGCTTTATCTCGCTGAAAACAGGCGCAAAAAACTTCAGGTGCGGCGCATTTCTTTTTCTGATCAAAACGGCGTATTTCGCTCTCTTTCTGCTTCCGGGGGCCATAAGCTCAGCGGTTATTTATATGCTCGTAAACAGCCGCGGAATTCCTGCGGCAACCCTGTATACGGGACTGGCGGTATCGTTTATTCAGCTTATTGCGGCAATAGCGGCGGCCTTTATATTTTTCGGAAGATATTATATGACGGAATATTTATTATATCTTAATCCGCTTATGAGCGTGCGCGAGGCGGTCATATCTTCTGCCTCTCTTATGCGGGGAAAGCTTTTTTCAACCGCGCTGTTTCGCCTTCAGATGATACCGTGGCTTGCGCTTAAACAGGTGATTTTTATACTTCCCTTTGCCCTTTCATATTCCTCTCTCCTAAGGGCTGTTATGAGAGAAAAAATCTTTGCGGAGGACAAAACCAAGGTTAATTCCCCTGCGGTGAGCTTTTATATAAATAAAAAAAGCAAATTTTTCTAAACAAATGTTTGCTTTTTTGGAACTTATGTGCTATACTAAAAAAAGAATATGATCAGAAAGGGGCAAATTATGAAAGAATTAAACGACATTCAGAAAAAAATGTATGAATTCCTCGCCGAACAGGCGCAAAAGGGAAAGGTTCCAACCGTTCGTGAAATATGCCGTCAGGTCGGTTTAAAATCAACCGGCACAACGCAGAGATACCTTGAGCGTCTTGAAGAGGCGGGTTATATTGAGCGCGACCCACTTCACAGCCGCTCGATAAGACTAACGGGAGAGCGCCGCCCAACGGTTCAGGTTCCCCTTATAGGTACCGTTACCGCCGGTATGCCCATACTTGCCTATGAATCCATTGAGGGCTATGTTCCGTTTATGGGAAGCGTTGATAATTCAAAGTCGCTCTTTGCGTTAAGAGTTCGCGGCGACAGTATGATAAACGCCGGCATTTTAAACGGCGACATCATCATTGCCGAAAAAACTCCCTCGGCAGCTAACGGAGAGATCGTTGTTGCTCTTATTGAGGACGAGGCAACCGTTAAAAGATTTTATAAAGAAAACGGCCACTTCCGCCTGCAGCCCGAAAACAACGATTACGAGCCTATTATAACAGAAGAGCTCATCATTTTGGGCAAGGTTGTTTCGCTGATAAGAAATTATTGATAATTAACATAAAAACAAACGCAAAACCCAGGCTGCCGTAACGGCAGCCTGGGTTTAATATATCTGTTTTCTTCCGAACTCTTCATAAATTCGGATTGAGGATCAAAAATAATTTGCCTTATAATTTCAACAGGTAAACAGTTTGGCTTTAAGCAAATTTTTTTCACAAAATGCCGCCCTGCCGGTGCGGTATTTTCAGCTGCCGTAAAATTACCTAAAAAATGAGGGACGACTGTAACCATCCCTCATTTTTATACCGAATTTATAATAGATTTACAGCTTTTGAAGGCCAACGGCGGCGCGAAGTATCAGGCGGGCATCTCCGGCGGTAACTTTTTTATCGTTATCAACATCGCACGCTTTAAACTCGGGGCTGCCTTCGGCAAAGCTTTCAAGATTTACTGCTCTGCGAAGAGCAAAACGGGCGTCGGAGGCGGTGATTTTGCCGTCCATATCAACATCGCCCGGCATATAGGTGACAAACTTATCAGAGAGAACATCTTTAATTTGCTCAATAATGTCGCTGTCAATATCCGAATTATCAAGCTCGCCGTTTTCAATCGCGTCTGTCATTTGTTTTATTTCGCTCTGTGACGGTTTGTATACTTTTACGGCAAATGTTTTTAAAACATCATCCGTACCGGGATATGACAATACAGCTTTCAATTCATATTGCCCTTCAGCCGGATTATTAACAACAGGAACTTCTATACGGACAAAACTAATTTCATCTGTTGAACCTGACACTGTTATTTTTCTACTATATTTTTTAACAACACCGTCACACTCAATACTGATTTCATATGTTGCATCTGATGCGGTCAGATTACTTATATCAACATACAGTTTCTGATTTGATTTTTCAGCGATCAATGTTTTATTAACAAGCTCAACGGCCGCACCGCCTTCATTAGCTAAAGTATCAGTATTTAATGATTCTTCCAGTGTTTTTTCCTGTATAGAGTTTCCGGTATCAAAAGAAATAATATTTTCAATTCCGGCATTATCTGCACTACCTATTGTACCGCCGTTAAAAATGATATTATCCCAATCGTTATACCCGCCTTTTAAATCTTTTTCTGACTGATTATTTAAGTTTACTGACACTCCGTTTTCGATTTTATTATTTTTGTTAAAATCAATAGATTTACCTGCAATATCAGTTTCCGTATATGTTTTTCCTTTGAAAAACCACTTTGCTCCAAGGCCGGTTCCTGATGTTAATCCGTTAGGGTCAATGCCGTTTCTTTCATTCAAGTTGTTTTCATTTAAATCAGGAAGTTTGTAATTTGAATAGTCGATTGAATTGGTACCGACAAATCCTGATGTTTGATATAAATAATTCATTATACTTAAATAGTTGGGTTTGTAACGAATATGGTCATTCCCTCCGTGTTTTAATCCAAGAGTATGTCCAAGTTCGTGCATAAATGTGCCTGCAACAGAAACATCTCCGCCGTTATAAACCCAATCTTGATTTGCAACGATAAAGAATTGTCCGGGAATACCATTTGCAATTCCGCTTGATGTACCGCCGTTATACCGGTCTGCAAATATGCAGTGCTTAAATGCCGCCGCTCTTTCCGCTGAAAAATTTGCATTTACAACAGTCTCCCAGTTTTTCGTATCAAACGATTGAACATAGGATATTTCATTTCCTCCCGACAAATTGCCCCATCGCTTTCCTGTTACAAAATCAATTGAATTGGGGCCTGCATCAATATGTAAATTTATACCATGCGCCTTGAATACATCATAAACCATACGCATAGCATTTTGAGAAGGAGCTAAATTTCTGTATGACTGTGTTTCCCACCACAAAAAATTATTATTAGGTCTGACCATCCAATCAACCTCAACAAATATGTCAGGAATATTTGGGTCAGCACCCATCTTATTTAATTCCAGGTCAATAACTCCATCATTATCAATATCAGCACCGTTTATTTCCCATTCGTCAGGGAGACCGTCTCCATCGCTGTCTTTTACAAAGCGAAGAGCTTTTTTTAATTCATCGTTATTATCCCCGATATAAATGCGATTCCAGTCCGCCTTATTTCCGTTGTAATACACATTCTTAATTCTGAAACAGTCCTTAAATGCGGAAGTGCCGATGGATGTAACGCTGATCGGTATCGTTATATTTGTAAGCATACTGCAAGACCAGAATGCTTCATCGCCGATACTTTTTACACCGTCCGGAATTATTATACTTGAAAGCTTGCCGCAATAATAAAATGTTCTATAACCGATGGTTGTAACACCGTCCGGGATCGTTATGCTTGTGAGACTTTTACATCTTGCAAATGCCCCATCGGCAATGGTTTTTGTGTTTTCACGAATCTCATATTCCTTAATGGATGTTTTCGCGGCTATCAAATGCTTTCCTATATATAATACTCCGGAATCCCAATTGCCGGAGTTATCATAGTATGCTGAACTGAAAAAAGCATTCTCACCAATACTTGTTACACTGTCAGGGATCGTTACACCTGTAAGACTGCTGCAGCCATAGAACGCTTCTCTGCCGATATTTGTAACACCGTCAGGTATTGTTATAGCCGGAAGCGCTTTGCAATTTTTAAATGTATAGTCAGCGATATTTGTTACATTATCAGGGATGTTTATACTTTTAAGACTGTAACAATCGTAAAAAGCGCCTTGACCGATACTTGACACTCCGTCCGGTACAGTTAGTTCCGAAATATTGATGCAGCCTCTAAATACATCGTCAGCTATACTTGTAACACCGTCAGGAATAGTTAAAACGGTAATTTTATAACAATCGTAAAATGCGCCATCTCCGATGCTTGTTACACCTTTGGGGATCTGTATACCTGAGAGTGTTTTACATCCAAAAAATGCATCAACGCCGATACTTGTAACGCTGTCGGGAATTGATATGCTTTCAAGCTTGCTGCATTCGCGAAAAGCCATATCACCGATGCTTGTTACCCCGGGTTCAATGAAAACCTTCTTTATTCCTGATTTATTTACATACCACGGTGCAAGATTTGCTGATATTGCATGAGGATCGTAATGCCAATCTTGCATATCGCCGCTTCCGCTGATAACAAGTTCCCCGTTATCATACAATACCCATTTCAAATTGTCTCCGCAAATGCCGCTGCGGGCAACTTCCGCAAAGGCAGAAAACGGCATAACGGTTATTATCATTAAAGCAACAAGAATAACCGACAAAATTTTTTTTCCTGTTTTCATATGAATCATCCTTTCAGATTTACAAGAAAGCGGCTGCTCCGCACGCCTGCGGCGTGTCCGCTTTCGATTACGCCATCGCCGTTGCCCGCAGGG
>JAFLUL010000110.1 GCA_022508845.1 Oscillospiraceae bacterium
GGACTTGAACCAACGACCTCCGGGTTATGAGCCCGACGAGCTACCAACTGCTCTATCCCGCGATATATATGCACTTTCTCAGCGCCTTATAAGTATACTACGCTATTTCAGAAAAATCAATACTTTTTTGAAAAAAAGTGAGATTTTTTATTATTATGCTTATATCTGCTGTATTTCATTCTTGCAAATGGAGCGGGTGAATGGTAAAATAAAGGTCTAAGGAAGTGAAATAAATGGATAAAAAGCTCCAAAAGCTGCTGCCGAATGTTCAGAAGCCCGCAAGGTATATCGGCGGAGAGCTGAACAGCGTTATAAAAGACAAAAATAAGGTGGACTTGCGCTTTGCGTTTTGTTTCCCCGATTCGTATGAGATAGGTATGTCTCACCTTGGTATGAAAATACTGTATCATACCGCCAATTTGAGGGAGGATACTTGGTGCGAGCGGGTGTTTGCGCCGTGGGAAGATATGGAGATGGCTATGCGCGAAAACGGCATTCCTCTTTATGCGCTCGAAAGCGGCGATCCCATAAAAGATTTTGATATTCTGGGCTTTACATTGCAATATGAGCTTTGCTATACGAATGTATTAAATATGCTCGATCTCGCCGGACTTCCCGTAAGGGCGGCGGACAGAAAGGATCTTTCGCCTATAGTTATGGGCGGGGGCCCTTGCGTCTGCAATGCAGAGCCGATAGCCGCCTTTTTTGATTTGTTCAGCTTGGGCGAGGGCGAGGAGGTCAATAATGAAATCATGGATCTCTATATTCGTCATAAAAAGCGCGGTTCAACCAAAGAAGAATTCCTTGCTGACGCGGCGAAGATACCCGGCGTTTATGTTCCGTCGCTTTATGACGTTAAATATAATGACGACAATACCGTTTGTTCGATAACACCCAAAAACGGAGCGCCGGAAACGGTAACAAAGCGTATAATAAAAGATCTTGACAACGTTGTTTATCCCGATAATTTTGTTGTGCCGTTTATTGACGTTGTGCACGACAGAGTGACCCACGAGATTTTCCGCGGATGTATTCGCGGCTGCCGTTTCTGCCAGGCGTGCTTCTTAAACAGACCCGTTAGGGAAAAGAGCCCCGAAATAATAAACGAGCAGTGTAAAACTCTCTGCGAAAATACGGGATATGATGAAATATCGCTTTGCTCGCTTTCAAGCAGCGATTACAGGCGAATTGAGGAACTGCTAAGCCTTTTGCTCGACTGGACCCCCGATGAAAAGATAAATGTTGCACTGCCGTCGCTCCGTGTGGATAATTTTTCGCAGGAGCTTCTCGAAAAGCTGAAAAGCGTTCGCCGATCGGGGCTTACCTTTGCTCCGGAGGCGGGCACGCAGCGTATGCGCGACGTTATAAACAAAAACGTTACCGAGGAAGAGATGATCGAAACTGCCAATATTGCCTTTTCGGGAGGTTACAGTGCGGTTAAACTCTATTTTATGCTCGGACTGCCAACCGAAACCGATGAGGATGTTCTCGGCATAGGCGCACTTGCCAAAAAGGTTGTTGACGCGTTTTATAATAATCCCGATAGGCCTAAGGGCAGGGGAGTTACAGTGAGCGTGAGCTGCGCTTCATTTGTTCCTAAGCCATTTACTCCTTTCCAGTGGGAAGGGCAGGCTGCCATTGAGGAGTTGAATAAAAAACAACAGCTTCTTAAAGATAATCTTCCTTCAAAAAAGATAAGCGTGAGCTTTCATGATAAAAGGGTAAGCTTTTTGGAGGCCGTTTTCGCCAGAGGAGACAGAAGGCTTGCTGATGTTATTGAAACAGCGTGGAAGCGCGGCTGCAAGTTTGACGGCTGGGGAGAGTTCTTTTTGTTTGACACCTGGCTTGAGTGCTTCAAAGAGCTTGGGATTTCCCCTGAGTTTTATGCAAATCGGCAGAGAAGCTATGATGAGATTTTGCCGTGGGATCACATAAGCTACGGTATAAGCAAGGCATATCTTATTAAAGAGAGCGAAAAGGCAAGGCAGGCTGAGACAACCCAAAACTGCCGGATTAAGTGCGCCGGCTGCGGAGCAAATAAGCTTAACGGAGGCAAATGCGATGTATGAGGTAAGACTTTGGCTCGAAAAAACCGGAAGACTTAAATTTGTTTCGCATCTGGATATGTTTCGCCTTATGCAGAGGGCGGTAAGAAGAGCCGGAATACCGCTGTGGTATACTGAGGGCTTTAATCCGCATCCCTATATATCTTTTCTTCTTGCGCTTTCCCTCGGCGTTGAGGGAAAAAGAGAGCCGGTTGACATAAGAATAGTAGGAGATATGGAGCTTAGCGAGATTAAAGACAGGCTCAATTCCGTTTTTCCCGAAGGGCTTCGGGTTAAGGAGGCCGCGCTGCCGTTTAATAAGCCGGGTGAGATAAAGTTTGCTGAATATGAGGCTGTTATTTCAAAAAACGATATAAGCGCGGAAGAGCTTAAAAACGCCATTGACTGCGGCGGACTTGTTACTCAAAAGAGCGGAAAATCCGGCGGAAAAAAGGTTATGAAAACCGTTAATGTGTCGGAGCATATAAAAAGATATTCGCTCAATGAGGATGAAAACAATATCTATCTTTCAGTTATTCTTCCTGCCGGGAGCACTTTTAATCTCAATCCCCTGCAGCTTATAGACGCCGTTTGCAGATATACGGGAAAAAGCTTTACCCCCGATAGGGCTGTGAGAAACCGTATGCTGCTTGAGGATTTGTCTGAATTCAGATAAGAGGCTTTTTATGAAAACAGAAGAGAAAAAGGCTCTGGTGTTTGCCGGAGGCGGCTCAAAAGGCGCATATCAGATCGGCGCGTGGAAGGCGTTAAGAGAGCTAAAAGAGGAATTTCAGATAGCAACAGGAACTTCGATAGGTTCAATAAACGCGGCGTTATATGTTCAGCAGGATTTTGACGAGGCCTTTGAAATGTGGAACAACCTGAGAGTTGATTCTATTATGACAAACGGCATAAATCTTGAAAAATCGGTTGAGAGCATTTTATCTCAGCGCGAGCAGTTCAGGCCTTTTATTAAAAATTTTATAAATCAAAGGGGCGCGGATGTTACGCCTTTTCACGGCAAGCTGAAGGAATATTTCAATGCCGACAAGTTCTTTTCATCGGATATTGATTTTGCGCTTGTTACGGTAAAATATCCTTCATTTTCTCCTTATGAAGTATATAAGCGCGATATGAAGGAGCTTGGCTGGGATGCCTGGAAATGGCTTGCAGCCTCTGGGGCGTGTTATCCTGTTTTTCCCGTTATGAATGTAAACGGCGAGGACTATGTTGACGGAGGATATTTTGATAATATCCCGGTTGCTCCCGCGTTTAAGCTCGGCGCATCTGAGGCTGTGGTAATAGACCTCAAGCCCGATAAAAACCACGAGGGATATATTCATCACCCCAGAATAAAGTATATTAAACCCTCAAGGGATTTGGGAACTTTTTTGAATTTTGAGCAGGAGGCCCTCAGGTTCTCAATAGGGCTTGGATATAATGACACCATGAAGGCCTACGGCAAATATCTCGGAACTCAATATACCTTTTTGCCCGATGAAAGCATAAAAAATCGGCTTGTTATCCTTGCAGGAAAATTTATTGACCTGCTCACTCTCAGCGAGGCCAGGTTTGACTTTTCGGGCAATGTAAGAGGACGGCAGAGGGTAAATAATCTTGAGGGCTGCACAACTCTTCTCTCTGCTTCACTCGGAGTTTACAGGCCTTCTGAAGTTCAGCTCTTTATTGCCGCTCTTGAAGCCTTTATGGCGGTATGCTCCTATGATCTTAATGAGGATTATTCTCTCTATGAGCTTCTGTTTGCGCTGAAAAATGAGGTTGACGGAATGTATCCTTTGCTTGAATACGACACCGAAACGGCATTCAGCGAGGTCAGAAAATTTGTTCAAACACATTCCGAGGGGAAAAATCCCGAGCAAAAAAAGCTTGAGGACGACAGGATGATGCTTATTTACACTTCGTTTATAAGAGCCCTCCAGCATATTGATAATATTTAAGTTGACAAAACGCGGGAAAATATTTATAATGTAAACAAATGTTCAATTGGGTATGGTGACGGTATGGTATCAAAGGTTAAGAGCGTTGGGCTCTTCGGTCTAAGCTCCTTTATGGCTCAGGTTGAGGCGGATATAAGCGGAACAAAATTCCGTTTTGATATGGTGGGACTGCCTGATGCCGCCGTCAACGAAAGCAAGGAGAGAGTTGAGGCAGCCATAAAAAATTGCGGCTATGCCTTTCCATATGGACATATAACCGTAAATCTTGCTCCCGCCGATGTTAAGAAGGCGGGCTCGGTTTATGATATGCCGATATTTATTGCCCTTATGCTTGCAAGCCGTCAGCTTCGCGGCAGCGTTGAAAACTGTGCGTTTATTGGCGAGCTTTCGCTGTCGGGAGATGTAAGGCGTGTGGACGGAGTTTTGCCTATGGTGATCGAGGCAAGAAACTCGGGGGTAGAAAAAATATTTATACCTTATGAAAATGCTGCCGAAGCCTCTGTTGTTGATAAAATTGAGATTTACGCTGTTAATAATATGCGTCAGCTTGTTGAATTTTTAAAGGGCGATCAGTCTGCCGAGCCTCTGAACCCCGTTTTGCCCTTTGATTTTGCCGCCGCTGCAAAAGAGAAAAAATATATTTTTGATTTTGCCGATGTAAAGGGGCAGCAAAACGCAAAACGAGCGCTTGAGGTGGCTGCCGCAGGAGGCCACAACATTCTTATGAGCGGCCCTCCCGGTTCGGGAAAAAGTATGCTTACAAAGCGTTTACCGTCAATTCTTCCCGATATGACTTTTGAAGAATCCCTTGAAACAACAAAAATTTATTCGGTTGCCGGTGCGCTTGACGCTTCAAAGGGGCTTATTACCGAACGCCCCTTTCGCTCTCCGCACCACACCGTTTCCTCGGTGGGTCTTTCAGGCGGCGGCGCGGTGCCGAAGCCCGGTGAAATTTCGCTGGCTCACAACGGCGTTTTGTTTTTAGACGAGCTGCCGGAGTTTTCAAGGAGCGCTTTAGAAACTATGCGTCAGCCTGTTGAGGACGGAAAAATTACCGTCTCGCGAGCTTTAAACTCGCTTACATATCCGTGTTCGGTTATGCTTGTTGCGGCTATGAATCCGTGTCCCTGCGGGTATTTGGGGCATCCGACCAAAATGTGTACCTGCTCGCCCACAGCCGCTCAAAAGTATCTTTCTCGCGTGTCGGGGCCGATGCTTGACAGAATTGACATTCAGATAGAGGTGCCGCCCGTGAATTTTGACGAGCTTACTTCAAAGCACACAAAAGAAGAAAGCTCTGCGGAGATAAAAAAGCGTGTTGACGCCGCAAGGTCAATTCAGCAGCGGCGTTATGCGGGAACGGGCATAACCTGCAATGCCAAAATGACCGAAAATCAGGTTGAAAAATATTGCGCTCTCTCAGAGAGAGGAAAAAGCATTTTGGCGGACGCGTTTGACAAGCTCGGACTATCCGCCAGAGCATATAATAGAGTATTAAAGCTTGCAAGAACCGTGGCGGATCTTGATTCTTCGGAGAACATTCAGGATCCTCATCTTTTTGAGGCCATAAGATACCGCAGCCTTGACAGAAGAATATATGCCGGCGAGCAATAAAGGAGAAAAAATATGAGAATTTGCATATTTGGTGCATCGGGCACACAGCTTGACAGAGTTTATATTGAAAGAACTCAGGCTCTTGCGAAAAAGCTTGCTTTGCGCGGTCATTCGCTTATTTTCGGCGGAGGGCAAAACGGACTCATGGGAGCGGCCGCCAGAGGTTTTACCGAGGGCGGAGGCAGGATAGTTGGAGTTGCGCCGCGCTTTTTCGATGTGCCGGGTATACTCTATGATAAATGCGATGAGTTTGTTTATCCCGATTCAATGAGGGACAGAAAAAAATATATGGAGGACAACGCTGACGCGTTTATCGTTGTTCCCGGGGGAATAGGCACATATGAAGAATTTTTTGAAGTGCTCACCTTAAAGCAGCTCGCCCGTCACGCAAAGCCTATTGCGCTTTATAATGTAAACGGATTTTTTGATGACGTTGTAAGGCTTATTGCCGACGGAACAAAAAACGGATTTATCAGGGAGCAGACTATAAGCCTTTTTGAATGCAGCGACAATGACGATAATATAATTTCCGTTATTGAAAAGGGCGAAATGAATATAGACGAAATAAAGTTTTACGATTGAGTTTTATGAACAATAAAAACAGAGCCGGAAAAGGTTTTTCTCCTTTCCCGGCTCTGTTTATGTTTTAGATAACCGTATCAATAAATGCTTATTTTTTCAAGATTTACCGCGGCTCTGAGAATTAGTCTCGCGTCGGCGGCGGTTATATTGGTCTTAGAGTTGTCAACAAGGCTGGCGTTTTTCTCCCAACTGTTCGGTTTTTCAAGAGAAACTGCGGTTCTCAGGGCAAAGCGCGCGTCGGAGGCGGTTATCTCGCCGTCGCCGGTGTTGTCGCCCTTAACTATAATGGTTTCCTTTG
>JAFLUL010000111.1 GCA_022508845.1 Oscillospiraceae bacterium
TCGATTAAAATTCATCAAAACCATTTTTGGAGAAAAAAATGAACAACGATTTAACCGTGGGGGAACCAACAAAGGTCCTTTGGAAGTTTTGCCTTCCTTTGTTCTTCAGCGTTATTTTTCAGCAGTTGTATAATATTGCGGACAGCCTCATAGCCGGTAAATTTATCGGTGAAGCTGCTCTTGCGGCAATTGGTAACAGCTATGAGATAACGCTTATTTTTATGGCTGTTGCTTTTGGATGCAATCTGGGATGCTCGGTTGTGTCCGCTCGTCTTTTCGGAGCAAAAAAGTATACAGAGCTTAAAACCTGCATTTATACCGCTTTTTTTGCAACTGCAGGGGTTTTTATTTTGCTTATGACGCTCGGATATGTTTTTGAGGGAAGTCTTCTTACAGCAGTTAAAACTCCCGATGAAATATTTTCTGATTCAAAGCTGTATTTAACAATATATATATCCGGATTGCCGTTTTTGTTTATCTATAATCTTTCAACCGGCATTTTTTCCGCGCTCGGAGATTCAAAAACGCCTTTCTTCTTTCTCGCTTTTTCTTCATCCGCGAATATCATAATGGATATAGTTTTTGTAAAGCTCTTTTCTCTCGGGGTGGCGGGAATTGCGTGGGCAACCTTTGTTTGCCAGGGAATAAGCTGCGTTTTATCCGCCGTTTATCTGAAAATGAGGCTTAACACCGTGTATACCGACGTTCGGCCGTCTGTGTTTTCAAAAGAACTGTTAAAAAGTATGGCGGAGATTGCCGTGCCCGGTATTTTTCAGCAGAGCTTTATTTCAGTTGGCAACATAATTATTCAGGGAATAATAAACGGCTTCGGAACAGGAGTTATAGCGGGCTATGCCGCTTCGATAAAGCTCAATAATATGTTTGTTAACGCCTCGCAAACGCTGTGTAACGGTATTGCAAACTATACGGCGCAAAATGTTGGAGCGAAAAAAACTCACCGTATACGTTCCGGTTTTTTCTCGGGGCTTAAAATTGAGGCGTCAGTTGCCCTTCCGGTTATGTTGATATACCTCGTTTTTGCCGAAACGCTGGTAAAATTCTTTATGAAGGATCCCTCGGCGCTCGCCGTGGAATCGGGTGTAAGTTTTATATATATTGTTGTTCCGTTTTATTTATTGGTGATAACCAAGCACGTTGCAGACGGTATACTAAAAGGCGCGGGACTGATGAAGCAATTTATGCTGGCAACCTTTACCGATTTAGTGCTTCGTGCATCCCTTGCCTATGTTTTTTCCCGTTTTATGGGTTATACGGGAATATGGAGCTCTTGGCCGATAGGCTGGGGTGTTGGTACGGTGCTCTCCGTTTATCTGTGTTATAGCGCGGGGCTTTTTAAGAAAAAAGAATAACTGAAAAGGTGTCTGTCATAAAACAAGTCCATCTCTCATAGTATTTTACAGAAAACGTAAAAATCGGAGGACTGAATATGACAGACACTAATATTTACAGGGATATTGCTCTGAGAACCGGAGGGGATATCTATATCGGCGTGGTTGGACCTGTTAGAACAGGTAAATCCACTTTTATCAAAAAATTTTTTGAAACGCTCATTGTTCCTAATGTTCCTGCGGATTTTTCGCGCGAGCGTATGATAGACGAGCTGCCTCAGTCCTCCGCTGGAAGGACGATTATGACCACCGAACCGAAGTTTGTTCCCGAGAAGGCAGTCAGCCTGAATCTTGAAAATCAAACAAATCTGAGGGTAAGGCTTGTTGACTGCGTTGGGTATATTGTTCCGTCGTCACTCGGGTATATTGAAAACGAGGCGCCGAGAATGGTTAAAACACCGTGGTTTGAAAATGAAATTCCGTTTAATATGGCGGCTGAAATAGGAACAAAAAAGGTTATTAACGAGCACGCAACCATAGGTCTTGTTATAACAACAGATGGCAGCATAAGCGAAATTCCGCGAGAGGAATATGAGGAGGCCGAAGAACGCGTTATAGATGAATTAAAGGCCATAAACAAACCGTTTGTTGTTTTAATGAACTGCGTTTATCCTCAGAGCGCGGCTGCCGCGAGACTCGCAGGGGAACTGAGCGTTAAATACGGTTCGCCCGTTATTCCGGTTAATTGCCTTAATTTAACCGAGGATGAAATTAAAGGTATTCTCAGCAGCATATTATATGAATTTCCGCTTAAAAAGGTCGTTTTGTCACTTCCCGGATGGATTTCGGGGCTTTCGGACGACGCAGAGTTAAAAGAGAGCATTGTTAAAAGCGTTTTCTCGGCAGGGCAGAGAATAAGCAAGGTGAGAGAGGTTGAAAGCTTTGTTTCAGCTCTTTCGGATATCGACGCTGTAACATATTCTTCTGCCGAAAGTATTGAACTGGGCGAGGGTACGGCATATATAAAGGCCGATATTGATAAATCGGTGTTCTATTCAATGATATCCGATATAACGGGACTTGCGATAAATAATGACGGCGAGCTTGTAAGCGCACTCGGCGAGCTTTCGGCCATTAAGAAAAAATATGAAAGAATAGAGGCCGCAATAGAGCAGGTGAATTCCACCGGCTACGGTATTGTTATGCCAACTATTGACGAGCTAACCCTTGAAGAGCCTGAAATTATGAAGCAGGGCAGCCGCTATGGAGTAAGGCTCAAGGCAAGCGCACCGTCAATCCACCTTTTGAGAGCCGATATAAAAACCGAGGTCGCGCCGATTGTCGGAAGCGAGAAGCAGAGCGAGGATCTTGTTAAATACCTTCTCGACGGTTTTACAGAGGATCCGTCAAAAATATGGGAATCAAACATCTTCGGCAAATCGCTCGATGACCTCGTTAATGAAGGCTTAAGGGCAAAGCTTATGCATATGCCTAATGAAGCCAGAATGAAGCTGCAGCAAACCCTTGAAAGGGTTATAAATGAGGGCTGCAACGGGCTTATCTGCATTATAATCTAACTCTTAGTCCGAAAATAAAGGGGTGGAAAGGTATCTGTCGCCGGTGTCGGGAAGCAGAACAACAATATTCTTCCCCTTGTTTTCGGGGCGTTTTGCAAGCTCTATAGCCGCATATGCCGCCGCTCCGGACGAAATGCCAACCAATACGCCCTCTTTTTTGCCTATGAGCTTTGCTGTCCCAAAGGCATTTTCGCTTGAAACTGGAATTATCTCGTCATAAACCGAGGTGTTGAGAGCCTCCGGAACAAATCCCGCGCCAATGCCCTGAATTTTATGGGCACCTGCTCTGCCCTGAGAAAGAACAGGGGAGTCGGTCGGCTCAACTGCAACAATTTTTACATCGGGATTTTTTTCCTTGAGATATTCCCCAACTCCCGTAATTGTGCCGCCTGTTCCAACTCCGGCAACAAAAATATCAACCTCTCCGTCGGTATCCTCGTAAATTTCGGGACCGGTGGAAGCCCTGTGTGCGGCGGGGTTTGCGGGATTTACAAACTGACCGGGGATAAATGAATTTTCTATCTCTGCCGCAAGCTCATCTGCTCTTGCTATTGCGCCCTTCATTCCCTTTGTGCCATCGGTAAGCTCAAGCTCAGCTCCGTATGCCTTCATAAGCTGACGGCGCTCAACCGACATAGTTTCGGGCATAACAATAATAACTCGGTACCCCTTTGCCGCGGCAACTGAGGCAAGCCCTATGCCTGTATTGCCCGAAGTGGGTTCTATAATAACCGAATCGGGCTTTAAGAGTCCCTTTGCTTCGGCGTCGTCTATCATAGCCTTTGCAATTCTGTCCTTAACGGAACCTGCGGGGTTGAAGTATTCCAGCTTTGCAATTATCTTTGCCTCAAGATTTAGTTCCTTCTCAATGCGGGTGAGTTCAAGAAGAGGTGTTTTGCCGATGAGCTGATCGGCGGAAGTATGAATATTAGACATATTATTTCTCCTATATAGTTATTTACCCACTAACCCAGAGGGTAGGTTTGTTATATAATATCACGGAATCAGCGATTTGTCAATCATAAAAAAACAGTCAGCGATTTTGCTGACTGTTTTTTGCATAAAACTATCGATTATTTCAAAGGCTTTAGGATTTTGATTTTCTTGCCTATGGAAAACTCAAGCTTTCTTTCGTGCATTGTAAGATGGAAGCTTGCCTGATTGCCGTCGTTATCAAGGTCATATTTCGGAGGCATACCGATAAATTCAATTGTCATTTTATCCGTTGAAAAACAGGTGCAGTATTTTGAATATTTGCTGAAATCAACGGTGTCGGAGAGATAGTGGGGGAAAATCTCAGCGATAAGCTTTGGAGAGATCTTTTCAAGGAAAAAAACTTCAAATTTACCGTCGTTCATATCGGCATTGTGATAAAGCGTTATTCCGCCCATTCCCTTTGAGGTCGTTATGAGAGCCAAACAGGTTTTAATCTCCTTTGTTTCGCCGTTTGCGGTGTATCTGAGGTTGACCCATTCGGGTTTTCTTGCGAGAATGGGAAGAGCTGAAACAACATATGCCGCGTGCCCCAGCTTTTTTTTCAGGTTAACGTTAACAAGATAGGGAACAGGAGCAACATATCCGAAAGAAGAAACATATGAAACAGGTTCTCCGTTAACGATAATGGAATCCATTTGAGTTTGGACCCCCTCGCTCGCGAGCTTGTTTATTGACTCAATAGCGTTTTTGCGGGATAAGTTAAAATTGTTTGCCATATCGTTTGTTGTTCCAACCGAAATATGCCCGTAAATGCTGTGCTGCTCTATATCGTTAAAGGCTCTTACCGCCTCATTAACTGTACCATCGCCGCCGAGGGTAAAAAGATAGTCCGAAACCGGGTCAAGCTCTTTTATAAGAGGGATAACGTGACCCGAGTATTCGCTCTTAACTGCCTTATATAGCGTTAGTCCCTTGTTTTCAAAGCTTTTAATGAAATGGGAAAGCGCCTCATCTGTAAATCTTGATGCGATTGGATTATAAATAATGCTGAAATTCATAACTATCTCCGTTTGATTATAATATTTCATAATCATTCTATCAGAAATTCGGATAAAGCGCGGAGAAATGTAATTTTTGAACCGTTAAATGTAATTTTTGGACAAAAAAACCGTGTACCCTTTTGGGGCACACGGCTGAAAAAGCTTTTGTGATTATTTATTATAATCACTGATTTTTTCAAGACCAACCGCAATTCTGAGGATGATTCTCGCATCACCGGCGGTTACTTCGTTGTCTTTATCAATGTCGCAGGCGAGGAACTTGGCAGAACCGGCGGCAAAAGATTCAAGATTAACAGCGCGTCTGAGGGCAAGTCTTGCGTCGGCGGCGGTTATATCTCCGCTGTCGTCAACATCGCCGAGGCTGTATTTGGGGCCGCTGGGAAGCTTTGCAATCTTTTCGGTCTTTGTTGTTTTGCAAACTGAGCAGGTGTAGGTCTTAACGCCTTCTGCGGTGGTTGTGGGAGCTTTGGTCACCTTGCCGCTATCCCAGGTGTGTTTGCCTGTTGCGGGAGCATTTTTATTATCAGCCTCGTGAACATAGCCGCAGTCGGAGCATTTAAGAACGTTCTTTCCGTTTTCTCCGCAGGTTGCGGGAATTGTTTTAACGGTTTCATAATTCTTATGGTTGTTCTTAGTTGTTGTGATTGATTTATCTCCGCAAATCGAGCAAACTTTTGTGGTTTGAGTTTGCTTGCCGCAGGTTGATGCGCTGGGAGTAACATCAACTGTTTTAGTTGTTGTGGTATAGTTGTGAACAGCAGTTTCACGCTTTTCTTTTGTTGTTGTTTTTGAGAAATAGGCGCCGGAGCGGTCGCAATATGTGTAGGTTGTTACCATCTCGTGGGTGCACTGTTCTTTGCCTTCGGCAGGAACGCGTATGGGATCAGGGCTTACTTTGTTGCAGCTGTGTTCAAACATTGCTGTTATAACTCTGTCAACAACGCCTAAAACCGAGGAAATAAAATTGGCGCTCAGAATATTATCACTGTTATCGTTTTTCTCAAAAACGGCAACCATACCTTCAAAATTGAAATTATAGAGATTGCCGAGAATTGCATCGGCAAGAACTGTGTAAGCGTCAAGCTTAAAGGTTTCGTTGCCAACGTCATTGAGGAATGAGAAGTTAACAAACTCGTTGAGAAGAACATTGAGCTTATAGAACGCGCCGTTGCCGTCCTGATTTCTTATGTCGTGAACTTTAACAAGGGCGGGAAGTCCTTTAATGAAGTCAAGGCCCCAGTTTGATACCTGGTCAACAGCCTTTTCCCAGTTGGAATTGTCAACTGTTACGTTGAAGTAAATCTTATCGGCGTTATGCTGAAGCGCGCCAACTCCTATGCCAACTGCCGTTTTAAGAACAAGCTGAGTGCATTCATCTGCTGTAAGGGCGTTCATCTTTCCGT
>JAFLUL010000112.1 GCA_022508845.1 Oscillospiraceae bacterium
CATTTGCATATTCAAAACTGATCGCGGTTTGCATCAGGTTATATCTTTTCAGTTCTTTTGCTCGGTCAACATCGGTGTAGCCCAAAATAAGAATTTCTCCCCGGATCCCGTAGTTGCGCAGGGCGATCCCCTCGTCTATCGTAGCTACTGCAAACGCATCTACACCGATTTTGTTCAAGTGAGCCGAAACCGCAAAAGCACCGTGTCCGTATGCCCCTGCCTTAACAACCGCCATAAGACTGCATTCAGGCTGCATGGCTTTTTTGAGCTCTCTTACGTTATGCTCTAAGTTGTTCAGATCAATTTCGATCCATGCCCGAAGCGTAGCCTCATCACGCCTCTTTTTTCCGAATCCGCACTTGTTTAATATTCCTGATGCTGTAATGCCTATAGCTGCCGATGCAAAACAGACTGAAAAAAAGTGTATGAGACTGTTTTCCACAAACAGACTTTGCATATGAAGCAATTTTGCGATAAACCTTACCCCTATTATCACCATAGGATGAATAATATAAATTATCAGAGCCGAAGTTCTTATATGTCGAGAGCGTTTTCCCTGTAAATGCAAAAGGGCGTTAAACAGGAAGAACATACAGGGGAGCAAAAACAAATACATGCTGTCATGACGCTGAAAATTCAAATAACGCAGTATAAGAGCTTCTCCGAGCATCAGCCCAAGGCTTACGGCAAATCCCAAAAAGTCCGCGGTGAGCGATGTTTTATTTTGATGCTCTGCAATAAATCCGCCCATTATAAAGAAAATCGGAGCAAAAAAAACACCGTTTCTCGTATAGTCGAAAAGCTGAAAAATAAGCTCGTAAAAGCTTTTTATAATCGGGATATTTTCTGCTATCCCAAAATAACTGTCGCCAAACAGACCTATAAGGTATAATCCGAACGCCAAGGCCATTGCCCAAAAATAATTTGTTTTTTTTAGAAGCTGCCGGGCGATCGCCCCGACCAAAGCAGCGGCCGGAAGATACCATAAATGATACATGGTGCCGTCAAAGATAATGTCTTTTATTATTTTCGGCAGAAGCTCCTGTTCCGAAAAATAGCCGTTGTAAACATTTACCGGTATGTAAATAATAATACTTACCGCGTAAATTTTCAGAGTGCTCTTTATGAACGTTTTTAATCTGTCTGTATTTCGGTTGTATTCGGATATCATAAAAAAGCCTGAGGTCATAAAGAAAAATGGGACTGCTGTCCGAGCGATAACCCTTGTGAGGATAAAATCTCCCGTTTCGCTGAAAGACATTAAAGGCGATGTGTGAATTGTTATAACCAGCAAGGCGGCAATAAACCGAAAGCAGTCAATGCCGGCGTAGCTCTTATTATTGATCATATGTTTCTCCAAACTGTTACTATAAAACCGTCTGTATTATTGCCGGATATCTGATATGCCGAGCTTTCGGGAAGAGAGAGCTCTGTTTTTTCATTCGAAGCGGGCACGTAATATATTTCGATCTCGGTTTTGTTTTTGCCGTGAAAAATATATTTGCCGTTTTCTCTGAAAAATTTTATGAATAAAATATATTCTTCAAGCGAAAAACCTTTTTTTGCTATGATTTCAGAGTGAGGGTAGCCAACATACCGAAAGTGCCACGGCTCGTGAGATATCCCCGTGATCTCTTCCTTATCCTTTGAATAGCGCTCAATAAATCCGTAATTCGGGGCTGTTCTTCGGAATTTTTCGCAAATGCCCTCATAGGGAAATTCAGGACGGATAAAATCAATATCCGGCAGATTAAGCCCCAGATCAATGGCAAGCCCGGTTTGATGTTCGCTGTGATTCGGTAAAGCAACGTACCTTCTGGTAAATTCTTCGCCGTTTTCTCGCATAGACTCGTCATATATATACTTCTGCTCTGCATAAGAACGGTAGCCGCTTACGGGAACAATGGAGTTTTCAGCCGATATTTTATCCAATATAAACTGCAAAATGTTTGCGGCCTCCCGTTGAATCAAGATATCCGGAAAGCTTGGATCTGCCGGAATCAGGGAGGCTGCTTTTTCATTTCTCAGCGGATTTTTTGCGTTTATAAGAGTCAAGTTCCCGGTATATATGTTTTCTTTGTTGAGTATAAGCGTTTTCATAGCTCTGTATAACACCCGATCAGCTTGTCCAGCATATCTGCAAAAGGCAGTCCGATCCCTTTCATCATATTGGGATAACGGCTATGTGAAGTAAAGCCGGGAATGGTATTTACCTCATTGAAAACTATTTCGCCGGACGGCTTTAAAAACATATCCACCCTCGCAAACCCTGAGCAGCCGAGTGTTTTATATATTGTCACGGCGGTTTTTTGGATAAGTTTTTCCGTCTCGGGACTGATCCTTGCGGGCATATGTATTTTCGAGGTTTTCAGCGTGTATTTTTCATCATAGTTAAAAAAGCCGCTTGATAACTCGATTTCGTCAACACGGCCGACGATCGGCGAGTCTGTTCCCAAAACGGCGCAGCCAACCTCAAATCCGTCAACGGCCTCCTCGGCGATGACCTCTGTATCGTGCTGAAATGCCGTTTCTATGGCGGAAAACAGTTCATTTTGTTCAAAAACTTTGGTTATGCCAAAAGATGATCCTGCCCGAACGGGTTTTATAAACAGCGGATATTTAAGATCTGAAGCTGATAATGCCTCATCCATACTAAAGCGATTGAAAGTGACCGATCTCGGCACATTTATTCCCGCAAGACTAACGAGTTTATGCGCCCTGTCTTTATCCATACAAAGCGCGGATGATAGAGTACCGCAGCCGATCAGAGGTATGCCTGCCAGTTCAAAAACTCCCTGCAGTGTGCCGTCCTCGCCGTTTTTTCCGTGCAAAATCGGAAACACCAGGTCAACGGTAAGAAACGTGTATTTATCCCCGGTAAATTCCAAAAATCCCTTTTTTGAACGGCTGAGCGATATGCTCACGGGATGGAGATTATCGTTATCCTCCGTCCAGCTATTATTTTTTATGTTTATAAATTTGCCATTATAGCGATACCAGTCTCCTTTTCGGGTAATTCCTATCGGAATAACATCATATTTTTCCGGATCGATATTTTCAAAAACAGAGAACGCCGATTGAAGCGATACATCATATTCCGTTGAGTTTCCGCCGAAAATAACTGCAATTCTTTTCTTTTCCAATTTAATCACCGCTTTCTTCTATATGGATGCTTTCAGGCAATTTATACGCAATTTCGCACTTGTTGCGGTACAATTCCTTTTCGGTTTTTTCATACGTGTTTTTGTCGGTTTCAGACCGGCAAACCGAAGCTAACTGATATATTCTCCCGTTTTTGCGAATATATGAAACGGATGAATTATATATTGTGTAATCGGTATCCGCGGGCTTTTGAGATAATATCCGGCCATACATATATTCGCTGTCAAACCTTATTTCGATTTGAAAAGTATTGTCGGTTTCATTCAGGACTTTTAAATCGAGCCATCCTTCGTTTATCGTTGCATCCGTTCCGCAGGGAAGGTCTTCCGTTGCAGACGGAAAAAATTCAACCGCGTGTCCGTGGCGCTCGGTTACAGTGAGAGGAGTGTGAAGAAACAGCCAAAACAGCATATTGCTCAGTTGGCACAGTCCGCCCGCGTAGGAGCCGGCTATTTTACCGTCAACAAGGCATAATCCGTCAAGATAAGGCTCATATCGGTCGGCAAAACGGACGCTTTTGCAAAACGAAAAGGTTTCATTTGGTTCAATGACGAGCTTATCCAATTTTTTAGCTGCGAGCTTAAGATTGTGAACCTTGTTAAGCTGAAACTTTATATCATATCCGCTGTTTTGGTTAACCATCAGCGAGGATGTTTCAAATACGGTGCAGGGGAGGAGGTTATTCGATATTTTTTTTGCATACTTGTTTTTGTCAATTCGCATCTTCAGATAAAAAAGCTTTTTTCGCTGCCATTTGCGAACGGGAAGTAAAAACGGAAACAACTGCGTTAATCTTCTTCTTTGCATATGATCTCTCCTTTTTTTGTGCTGTTTTCGCAAAACAAAAAACTCTTGCTTTGACACAATAATTGTATCAAAAGCAAGAGTTTTATTTATTCGTTTGTCCGTAAGGCTTTCTATTGATTTTCTACGGAAAATCTTACGATTTTCTTACGATAAGGGAAGAATGACCTCGAATTCAATTTTTTCCCGTTCGCTTTTTGCGGTTATTGAACCGCCGTGAAGCTCAATAATCTGCTTCGCGATAGCAAGCCCCAAACCGGCTCCGCCGCTTTTTGCGCTGCGCGCTGCGTCAAGCCTGTAAAACTGTTCAAATATTCTGTCTAATTTTTCTTCCGGAATGGTATCTCCGAGATTTATAAATTTGATTTTCAGTTTTCCGGCCTGCTCAACGGCAACAATATCTATATTAGTGTTTTCAAAGCTGTAAATAACCGCATTGCGCAAAAGATTATCAAAAACCCGCTGAATTTTTTCTGCATCGCACCGCAGCATTACATCATCGGAAATGCTGAGCCGGCAGCTTAAATTTTTCTCCTGCGTCATTGGCTTAAACTCATATATAAGCTGTTCCAGCAGCCGCGTCAGATTGATCCGGCTGTATTGGAGAGTAATAGTTGAAAGATTAAACCTTGCGATCTCAAAAAATTCATTGATCAAATCTTCAAGACGCTGTGCTTTATCCAATGAAATCGACAAATATTTTTCCCGCAGTTCTTCTGATATTTTCTGTTCATCGTGCAGCAGATTCAGGTAGCCTATAACCGATGCAAGGGGCGTTTTTAGGTCGTGCGCGAGATACATAATCAAATCATTTTTTCTCTGAACGGCGTCATTTGCCGCGTCAATATTTCTCAAAGCCTGTTCTCTTGCCAGATTTAATTCGTTTTGAATGTCGCTTAATTCATACGGAAGCTCAATTGGGTTGTCGTCCGGATGTGAAAGACTTTTTGCGGCTTTAACCATATCGTTTAAATATCTAACCGTTTTGTTGATTGAAATAACAGCCAAAATGAATGTGCCGCTGATAAGTGCGATCACTATAAAAACAGGCGAAAAATTCTCCATCAGTTTCAGGAGCCGATAAATCGGATTGCTTCCATACCAAGTAATTCTTGAACAAAGAAACCATGCAAGAAAAAACCCTCCTACAAGAACAAGCAAGAGAATTAAAAATGACAGAATAAATCTCAGTATAATTCGGTTTGATATTTGCGAACGGCTTTTTTTATCTCTGTTATTCAATGGTATATCCAACTCCCCAAACGGTTTTAATAAATTTAGGTTTTTTCGCAGGTTCGTTCATTTTTTCCCGCAGTCTTCCGATGTGCGCCATAACGGTGTTGTTACTGTTAAAAAACTTTTCTCCCCACACCGCTTCAAACAGTTCTTCCGACGGAACAACAACTCCCTGATGCTCGCATAAATACCACAGTATTGAAAATTCGATCGGGGTAAGCTGTAATTCCTTGCCGAACAAAATACATTTGTGATTGTCTTTATTGATAACAAGACCTCTGATATCGAATTCCTTTACGCTCTCTTCCTGTGTTTTAATCGGATTATTGTAACGCATATACCGCCGCAGCTGCGTTTTAACTCTCGCAACGACCTCCAGGGGATTAAAAGGCTTTGTTATGTAGTCATCAGCGCCTATGGTAAGCCCCATAATTTTATCGCCGTCCTCAATTTTTGCGGTAAGCATAATAACCGGGTAAAAGAAATTTTCTCTTATTTTTCTGCAAATGCTAAAGCCGTCCGTATCGGGCAGCATAACATCCAATAAGGCTAAATCTAAATCAGTTTCCTCAATGCATTTAAGGGCCTGTTCGCCGTTATAAAATTTATAAACTGTGTATCCGTCGTTTTTAAGATAGACCTCAAAAAGGTCGGCTATTTCTTTTTCATCGTCTACGATCAGGATTTTTTCGTTCATTTTATTCTCCGTTCAGACGCTGCGCGGAAGTGTCCACACATAATATGTAAAAAAGTATACCACAATTTTAAATTTTGTAAAGCGAAAATGCGGCTGTTCGCATTTTCAGAAGCCGCATTTTTTTATTTAATAGGAAACTTCTCGTTTTCTATTAAATAAAAAGATTTTAACGCCCGCCGAAATTTGCCCTGCGGGCAACGGCG
>JAFLUL010000113.1 GCA_022508845.1 Oscillospiraceae bacterium
GACGTTGACCTCAGCGATGATTCCGCTTTTAATCTCGACAGCACCTTCCTGCTTATTCCCGAGGAATATGATGAAAAGGACGTTAAATCGCTCTATAACGAAATAAACGAGTATCTGAGCGAGACCTACAGTAAAAAAACAAAGATCGTTTCAAAAAACAAAAACGTTCAAACAGTTTCAAAAGCCGCAGCAAGAAGCGGCGCGCTTTCCTATGACCCTGTAACGCTTGCCAGCAAAATAGCGGCTATGTTCCCGTATATGAGCTATCTCAAGGATGAAATAAAGCGCAATGTTGATGAATACGGCGAATTTTTATGCGAGGATTTCTTCGTTGAGCACGCCAATTCAGAAATAATGAATATCATCCGTGAAAATAACCCTCAAAAAATGAAAAAGCTCTTCAATATTTTGGGCGAAGTTTATGAGGACGGAACAAACGAGGTTCAAAGCCTTATTGCCGTAACTATTCTCGGGCAGATTCAAAACGACCCCAAGCTCATTCAGCAGATAATGCCGTATTTGACTGACACTATGCTCGAGCCTATCCTTGCCGCAAACGAACGCCTCGGCAAGAGCAAGTCTTCGCGCCTTCGTCTTGAAAATCCGCCTAAATATAAGCCCAAAAAGCAAAAAAGACCCGGTCTCCTCCAAAGCCTTATGGGCGGCGGCCAGCAACCGGGAATCGGGCAGTAACTCATAGCGCACGAAGGTGATTTTTAATTATAAAGGAGTTAAAAAATGAAAAGATTTATTTCTTTAGTTCTTGCTCTTGTTATGATGGTTTGTGTGATACCGTTTTCTTTCAATGCGGGAGCTGTAAATACAAAGGCAAAACGGTATATTGTTTTGGTGTTGGATTCATCCAATGAAGCTTCTTTTAGCTCAAACGGACAAATTATTTATGTTGCTCCCTCAGCCATAACATATGTAAAAACAGCAGCGACTCGATTTTTAACTAATATCAGTACCTCGAAAGATGATAATTATGTTGCTGTTGTTTCATACGAAGATACCGGAAATATTGTTTCTGATTTCTCAAATCAGTATGATAAATTAGAAAATGAAATTGAAAATCTTTCTGCAACCAAAAATGTGCGTGACATTTCAGAAGGGTTAAAGGTTGCTCAGAACTTGTTGGATAATATTCAGGATGAAAATGCCGAGAAAAACATTGTGCTTGTTTCAACCGGAATGACTAACAATGGCAATTACTCTTACAGTGGTTATTTTGACAGCAATACGATTGGGAACAAATGGTATAGAGTTGCTACAAATGTGAGCTTGTATGCATATGCAAATTACGCGTATAAAATTGCAGCAAACATTAAAGAAGCTGATATATCAATATATTCAATCGGTCTTTTTCAGACTATGTCTGATATGCCTGATGAAGGAAAAAATATCGCAGAATTTTTCCGACTTACAGCTTCGGCTTTAGCCACATCAAAAAATCATTTTTATCCTGTTGACGATCCTGATAATTTGGAATTTACTTTCGGTGAAATTGCAGATGATATTAATAATCTTGTAGTAACAGGGCGTTTTAGTGATTATACTATAACTGTATACCTTAATGCTGCGGGACATTATGTATCACAAGTTATTATTGATGGTGAAAAATATGCCGTTGCCGAAAAACTGATTTCAGAAGAATGGGCTAATTCATATAAAGGTACTGATGTTAAAGCTATTATATATAATGGTGAAATTGTGAGCATTGTGCCATATTTGACTATCAGACGTGATAATAATGCTTTTGTTCATACATATGCATCTTTCTTTTCTGATGTTCCTGCCGATGGCAGTAGAGAAGCATATTCCACAACTGCTCATAATGAAGCAATAAGCAATGGAACTGAAAAAAAATATCTGAAGCAATTTAAATATGAAATCAGCGATGAAAAGTTTGCAGATTTGCTTGATTGGTATTATGAATTCAACACTAATGCCTGGGGTGGTGATGTAAACAAAATATTAGGCATCTTTGGCAAAAACACCCTTCAAAAAGCAAGAGATAGTGTATGGGGCGGTTCTTGCTTCGGAATCAGTGCTTCAGCTGCGATGGTTTTTGTTGGGAAATCCAATCTAAGAGAGGCAACAGGCAGAAACGGAACATTTTACGAAGTAACACAAACAGAGCTTCCTTGGTCTAATTCGGGCATTGAAGACTTAATCAACTATTATCAATTGCTTCAATATGTAAACTGTTTTGATGCAGCTAAGAAATTTGATAACGATTTGAATCAGCAGGGTTTTAATGATAATCTTAAAAGAATGATTCAGTGCGCAAACAGCTCTGAATCAACAGGAAGTCCATTTTTGATTTTGATGCGATATGAGCATGATGAAACAGATGGGAATGGAAATGTTGTTGGTAGAAGCTCAGGCGGACATGCAGTAATTGGGGTTGCATCTGAAGGGTATAATGAGAACGGTACATATCGCATCCGTGTAGTTGATCCAAATAGTAGAGCATATAATTACCTCAACATTTATCAAAATACATCAAATGGAAATTATTCATTTGATTTTGATAATACCTATAATAGTCGAAATCTTAATCATACATTTCAATACATTGATTTTATTTCAATCGATGAACTTTCACTTTATGATATTGATGGTTCAGCAAATGACAGCAGTTTTACGCAAAATACATTGCACATTTCATTTGATGCCAATGATACTATTACAATCATTGATTTGGAAACAGGAAAAAAGTTTGTCTATGTAAAAGGAGCTGTTTCCGGGAATATGACTGTTTATGACAGTTATTACTATTTTAAGGATATGGATGATTTATCTAGCAATGAAGTTGCTTACGATATTGAGCTTGGCGAAAAATATCAAATAATAACAGATGGTGAAATCAATATCAATATTGGTACAGACACTGTTTTTTATGGGTGTGACGTGGTTGGTGCTGATACAATAGAAGTAAATCTTTCCGAAGGTATTTCTTTGAAGGGTGATAATCTCGACTATAATATTTACGTTTCTCTTGGAGAGACCGCGGATTTGATAAACTTTTCCGGAGTATGTGAAAATGATTTGGTGGTAAAGATTGACGAAGAAAATTCTGTTGATATTAGTGGCAATAATAATTATGTGAGTTCTGCAAAACTTTTTGACGATGAAATAATGACTAAAGTTTCAATTGATACGCTTGATGACAGTTTTCAAATCAGTGCAAAGGATAGGGTTCTTTTGTTTTCGGATATAATATTTGCTCTTGGTGACGTTGACGGCGATAAAAAAATCACTGCTGCAGATGCCCGTTTTGCGCTTCGTAGGGCCGTTAATCTTGAAAACTACATTGTTGGTAGTGCTGAATTTATCGCTTGCGATATTGATAATGATAAATCCGTTACTGCTTCTGATGCGCGAAAGATTCTGCGAGCCGCAGTTGGATTGGAAAAGCTTTAATTCTCTGATAAATTGAGGGACGGCTTAAAACCGTCCCTCATTCTTATTTTGAATTACTATTTTATGAAAACAGCCCCGATATCCGCGAGAATATCATATTAAAGAAAGCAACAATTCTTGACCAAAGGCTGGTTTTTTCTGTTGCCCGGGCTTCATCTGTTCTTGCCTGAGAGGAAAGCCAGTTTATTACACCGTTCGGATAGGTGAAGCTTACGGTATTTCCGTAGCCGTCAAGCGTGGTTGAATAGGCATATTGCGAGGTGTCGTCCATAAACATATCGTTTGTAAAGCTGCGCCACATATTATGCTGCATTATAATAGATCCTCCGCTCGGAGTGACCGCATTGCTTACATAGGTGAAGCGCAGAGCCGATTTATCAAAAATAATGCCCTTCAGCGTGTTATAGCTGCTTCTTGTTGAGGATGCGTTTGCGCCGATAAAAGTATCCTTTTCATTGGCAAAAAACCAAACGGCGGTGTTTTTCATATTCTTTATGTGTGAAGAGTTCTGCGTTATTGCGCTTATCGGAACTGCCCCGGCAAAAAAGCTCGGATAGTCGTTTACCATTCTGAGAACCATTACCGCACCAACCGAAAAACCGGATATATATATGCGCGTTGTGTCAATGTTTGAGGAGAATTCAGAAATAAAGGCGGCTATGCAGTCCATAAGAATATCTGTTGTTGTTGCATCCCAACCGCCCGGACATCTGGGGCAAAGGAGAAAAGCTCCGCCGGCGTTAACAAATCTTGCCTGATATTCATCGCTTGCCCATTTGCAAAATTCATAGGAATCAAGCTCGTTGCCGTCATAGTTTCCGGAGGCAACGCCGTGCAGCCATACAACAAGCGGATATTTTTCTCCCTCAGAGAGTGTTGGAACAAAATAGCTGTAGTTCAATATGCTGTTGGAGCCGGATAAAAATTCATCTCTTAACGCATCATCGCCCGATGAAAGGGGAATGGCGAAAACAGAGAGCGGAACAAACAGCATAACAATGCATAAAACTATGCTGATAATTTTTTTCAAAACAGTCACCCTTTGCATTTTTTTTAATTTTAACATGATTTCAAAAATATTTCAACGATGGTTTCTTTATTGACACATTGTTTGTTTTTTGGTATTCTAAAGATATAATCTTCAAAAGAAAAGAGGCGTTTATTTTGGCTGAACCGATACTTGAATTAGAGCTTTATATTGTCCGTCACGGACAGTCTATGGGAAATGCGGGTCTTATGCCGACTGAAAACTACAGGGCGCTTGAGGACTCTGTTTTAACCCCACTGGGCGAAGATCAGGCTCGTCTTTTGGGAGAATTTTACTCAAGGATAGATTTTGACTGTATTCTTTCAAGCGGCCTTAACCGCGCCGTTCAAACTGCCTCAGAGGTTGCAAAAAGGCAGGTTCGCACACACGTTGTTGAATCGCATCCGCTGTTTACAGAGTGCGCCTTATCGGAAAAATTCGGAGAGAAAAGCTTTGACGAAATAAAAAAGGCTCATCCATTTGCCGTTCCTGCGCTTGGAATGAGCGAAGCGGATAATTTTGTTGTAGCCGGGGCTCCATCTTGCGATGAAGCTCATTTTGCGCGCGCAACGCAGGCTCTTAATTATCTTCGTTCGCGGTTTCACAGCGGTGAAAAGGTTATGGTTGTGGCGCATGCCATGTTTAACACGTTCTTTTTGTTTTCGGCTTTAGGGCTCGGAATTCAGCCGATATTTGATTTTTCTTTTGGAAATACCTGCGTAACAAAGCTGCTGTTTTTTAAGAAGGGAACAGGCAGATTCGGCGCGGATGTGCATCTTATCTATCACAGCGATCATTCTCATCTCATCCCGAATTATTCGGACGAAATATTAAAAATAATCTGAAGGAGGAATAGGGAATGGAGGATTATATTTCAAAAAGAAACGAGCTTTTGGCAGAGAAGGTCATAAACGGACTTAAATCAAGGAATATGCAGGGCTATTATGCCGCGTGCCGCGAGGACGCTTTGTGTGTTGCGCTCTCTCTTATTCCCAAGGGCAGCAGCATAGCAATGGGCGGCGCAGTAAGCGCAAATCAGATAGGCCTTGTTGACGCGCTGAACAACGAGGATTATAATTTTATTGACCGCGCAGAGTTTTCAGATCCCAGAGCAGCTCTTCTTGCGGCTTATGACGCTGATGTTTTTCTTTCCTCGGCAAATGCTATGACCGAGGACGGAATACTTATAAATATTGACGGAAACGCAAACCGCGTGTCCTGCATCGCAAACGGACCGAAAAAGGTTGTGTTTATCGTTGGTATGAATAAAATTTGCTCTGACACAGATTCGGCTATAAAGCGCGCGAGAAATGTTGCCGCTCCGATAAACGCGCAGAGATTCGGCCTCACCACACCCTGCTCAAAAACAGGCTCCTGCTTAAACTGCAAATCTCCGGACACTATATGCTGCCAGTTTCTTATAACACGCTATTCGCGCCATAAGGACAGAATACATGTTATTTTGGTAAATGATAATCTCGGCTTTTGATTAAAATGATAAAAAAGAAAACCACTTCGCAAGAAGTGGTTTATTTTGTGTCGGCGACGACCTATCTTCCCAGGCAGCTGCCCGCCAAGTATTTTCGGCGCAGTT
>JAFLUL010000114.1 GCA_022508845.1 Oscillospiraceae bacterium
GCCCTTACGAGCCTCCCAAACCATTGAATAATAGGACACAAGCTGAATTGCAACATAGTTCATCATCAAAGTGAATAATGTTTCGTTTGTGTTCCACTGGGCCTTAAAAACCGCCGGAATAACCGCCCATACAGCTCCGGCGGCAAGGCTTGCTATGAGCATAACGAGAATGAGGGCGGCATTCGGAAGCTTCCCGCCGAAAACTATCATACAAGCGGCAGTTGCAAGACCGCCGATGAGAACCTGTCCCTCTCCGCCGATGTTCCAGAATTTCATCTTAAAAGCGGGAGTAAGCGCCAAGGAAACGCACAAGAGCATAGCCAGAGCCTGCAACAGATTCCAAAAACGGCTCACTGAGCCGAAGGCCCCCGTGAACATTGTTTTATATACCTTAAGAGGATCAAGATGAGTTAATGCCATAGTTACAACAGCGCAAACAACAAGGGCGGCTAAAATGGCGCCGGCTCTTATACTCCAGGATATATACCACGGCACACCGGTTCGTTTAACAATATGAAACAGCGGCTCATGGGGCTTTTTCTCTTTTTTTACCGTATCAGCCATTGCTCTGCTCCCCCCTTACAAAATCTGTTTTTGTCATCAAAAGACCGATTTCCTCTTTTTTTGCGGTTCTGCCGTCGAGAATGCCGGTTATTCTTCCGGAGTTTATAACCATTATCCTGTCGCAAAGCTCAATAAGCACGTCCAGATCCTCGCCCACAAAAATAACAGCAACTCCGTTTAACTTCTGCTTTGTCAGCAGGTTATATATCATATAAGATGAATTTATATCAAGCCCTCTAACGGGATAAGCCGCCATAAGAACTTTTGGATTTAAGGATATTTCCCGTCCTACAAGAACCTTTTGAACGTTGCCGCCCGAAAGCCGTCTTACAGGGGTATTTGCTCCTGGAGTTACAACCTCAAGGCTGGATATTATATTATCGGCAAGCTCCTTTGGGTCGCGTCTGTTCAAAAACGGCGCTTTCCCCTTGCGGTAGCTTCTGAGCATCATATTGTCAACAATATCCATATTGCCAACAAGCCCCATACCGAGCCTGTCCTCGGGAACAAAGCTCAGGCGGACGCCTAAGTTTCTGATTTCGGTTGGGGTTTTATCCCTGAGATTAACCTGCTCGTCTGAATCGGGATCCAGATATGTTATAGAGCCGGAATCGAGCCTCTGAAGTCCCGATATGGATTCAAGCAGCTCTCTCTGTCCGCTTCCGGCGATACCGGCAATGCCTAGGATTTCTCCTCCGCGGGCGGTGAATGTTATATCGTCAAGAACCCGTCTGCCCATAAAATCGGTGTAGTTTAGGTGTTCAACTATAAGCCTGTCCTTGGGGTCGGGGTCCGGTCTGTCTATATTTAATGAGACCTTCTTGCCCACCATCATTTCGGTGAGCTCGTTCTCGTTTGTTTCGCTTGTGTTTACCGTTCCGATATATTTTCCCTTTCTGAGAACGGAAACTCTGTCAGATATGGCAAGAACCTCGTGAAGCTTGTGGGTTATGATTATAATGGATTTGCCGTCCTCTTTCATACGCCTTAAAACGCTGAACAGTTTCCCCGTTTCCTGAGGAGTTAAAACTGCGGTGGGCTCGTCCAGAATAAGGATGTCCGCGCCTCTGTAAAGCACCTTGATAATTTCAACCGTCTGCTTTTCGGAAACGGACATATCGTAAATTTTTTTATTGGGATCAATACTGAAGCCATAGCGCTCAGTTATATCTCTGACCTGCTGCGAAGCGGTTTTCAGATTATACTTTTTTCCGTCATTTATTCCGAGAATAATATTCTCGGTAGCGGAAAAAACGTCTATCAGCTTAAAATGCTGATGAATCATTCCTATTTTATATTTAAATGCGTCCTTAGGCGAACGGATCATTACCTCTTTGCCGTCTATAAAAATATGACCTTCATCCGGGAAATAAATGCCCGATATCATATTCATAAGCGTTGTTTTGCCGCTGCCGTTTTCACCGAGGATGGCAAGGATCTCTCCTCTTTGCACCTCAAGGCAAACATCTTCATTTGCAACAATATTTCCGAATTTTTTTGTTATTCCTTTCAGTTCGATTGCGGGAATACTCATTTGCTCCATTCACCTCTTAAATTCACGGTTTATATAAAAGAAAATACGGGGGCAGGTTTCCCCGCCCCCAAAGGGCCTTAGCTTATTTTATCAGTATGCGGTATCAAGAAGATTGATGCCGTCAATCTGGATGTCAAAGTAAGGAGCCGAACGGTACTCGGACTCGTGGAAGTAACCGTCGGAAATAACTTCGGTGTCACCCTCATAGGCTTCGTCGGTGTCAACGTCTGCTTTATAGGAGGTAACGGTTTCGCCGTCAACAGTAAAGGCGTCGGTTGAGAAAACGTGGAGAGTTCCGGCTTCAAGAGCGGCCTTTGCCTCAGCTATAGCTTCAGCAGTGCCTTTGGCTGCTGCATTGGTGTTTATGTCAGTAAGAACAACGGAGCCGGTCTTAAGGTTGCCGGTCCAGTCGTCATTAATAGCTTCGCCTTTTGCAGCCTTCTCTATAGCATACTGGAAATAGGGAGCCCAGTTGATTCTGGAGGAAACGATGAAGGTGTTGGGGCACTGAGCCTCGGTGCTTCCGTTATAGGAAACGTTGGGGATGCCGGCGTCTTCGCAAGCGGTGGGAGCGCCCATGGAGTCGGCGTGCTGGGAGATAAGGTGAGCGCCGCGGGAGATGAGCTTAACAGCTGCTTCCTTTTCGGCAGTCTCGTTATACCAGGAGCCGGTGAAGGTTACTTCCATTTCGGCAGTGGGGCATACGGAGCGAACGCCAAGGAAGAAGGAAGTATAGCCGGACATAACTTCAGCGTAAGTATAAGCGCCAACATAGCCAACCTTGGGAGTTTCGCCTTCTTTGATGGTGCCTTTTTCGATAAGCTCGTTGAGCTTCATTCCTGCGGCGATACCTGCAAGATATCTGCCTTCATAGATGGAAGCGAAAGCGTTGTGGTAGTTGGAAAGTCCTTCAGTGTGTGCCTTTGTGCCGGTGGCATGGCAGAACTGAACTTTGGGATAATCCTTTGCAGCCTCAATGAGGAAGTCCTCGTGACCGAAAGAATCGGCAAAGATGATGGTGCATCCCTGCTCAACAAGGTCAGCAGCTACGTCATAGCAGTCCTGATTTTCTTCAACGTTGGTCTTGAATATGTAGTTACCCTCGGGAATACCAAGAGCGGTGCAGGCCTCTTTAGCAGCGTTGATGAAGTTGAGGTCATAGGTGGAGTTTTCATCGTGCAGGAAGATGAAGCCGACCTTCATGTTTGAATAATCAACGCCCTGGTTATCAGCGGAGGCATTGTCAGAAGAGGGATTAGGGGTATCGCTGGATTGTTCGGGATCACCGTTATTGCTGCCGGTGCAAGCTGCAAAAGCAACTACCATTGCGAGAGCAAGAACAAGAGCAATAACTTTTAATGCTTTTTTCATTTTGTTTCCTCCAATAAAGATTTTTATATTTCCTTAATCAATTATCTGCTCTGAATGAAACGGAGGAGTCCGTCATTGAGTCGATAATTGCTAAAGACTGAAGATTTATACCGCGCTCTCTGAGGTTTTTGCCGCCCTTCTGAAAGCCCTTTTCAACTGCAATTCCGATGCCTACAAGGTTCGACTGAGCCTGCGATAAAATATTTATCAGGCAATTTGCCGCCGCACCGTTTGCAAGAAAATCGTCTATTATTAAAATGTTTTCCCCTTCACCGAGATATGCTTTTGAAACAGTTATCTGATAGGTTTCTCCTTTTGTATAGGAATAGCAATCGGCATAGTATACATCGTTTCCGACATTTTTATGGCTGCCTTTTTTTGCGAACACGACCGGCACTTTAAAATACTGAGCCGCGGCAAATGCAAGCGCAATGCCGGAGGATTCTATTGTTAGGATTTTTGAAATGTTATAAGATGAAAAGCGGCGGTAAAACTCTTTTCCGAGCTGAGAAACAAGCTCAACATCTATCTGATGATTGAGGAAGCTGTCAATTTTAAGCACTTCTCCGGGCAAAACTCTGCCGCAGGATAATATTTTGTCCTCAAGAAGCTTCATAAATATCACCACCGAAAAATTTCCTCAAAAGAAGTATAACTTAAATAAAACTTTAAATCAAGTTTTTTGAAAAATTCATATAAAAATCTATGTTTTGCATATTTTTTTACCTTTTAGCAACAGATTTTTTTTGCTAATTTTTCACAAATAACCGGGTTTTTGTAAAAGTTTGAAATCCCTATTAAACCTGTTAATATTTTATTTACAAATTTATCCCAGAATTGCAAAAAAAGACCTCGGAGTTCATATTTACTTTTTTAACTCGGTATGTTAGAATAGGAGATGTAAATTTCCGTTTTCGGAAAGGAACAACTAAATAAGAAAGGAAATACCCAGCATGAAAAAATCCACAAAGCTTTTAAGCGTTCTGCTTGCTTTGGTTATGGTTATATCGGTTATACCGATAAGCGCATCCGCAAGAGCCATTCCCGCAAGCACAACTACCGTTGAAACGCTTATCTCAAACAACAGCCTTGCCAATCTTGTTGAATATCTGATTAAAAACATCAATAACAGAAAAGACGACATAACCGGCACAGTACTTAGAGCTGTCTTCCTTGCAGCAGGTGACACATTTAATATCCCGAAGGAAACTGACGTAACGGCTCTTTCCGATGAGCAGTGCGCAACGCTTCTTCTTGACTGGCTTGACAAAAATATTCCTCAGTGGGCTTCATCGCTTACCGAGAATAAGTATTATGGTCTTATCACAGGCGCAGCCAATCTTTTAGGTATAGATCTTGATTTGTCAGATGTTAACGGAGCTCTCCAAACTCTCGGAAGCGCCGCAAAAGCAGTAAAAGGCAAAAACTCCTACGGAATTCTCCAGCATCTTTCTCCCGATGCACTGATAAAATCAAAAACACTCACTTCAACAACCTATATTAAACGCAGCGACGGAGATTTATTTGTTGTTAAACAGCTTATCCAATTTATTAACGACGCTATTCCGGCGTTAAAAGAGGCTGTTAAAGGAAATCTCAATCTGGGAAGTTTGATCAACAACTTTGCAGACCTTTCTGAATATGAGAGCCTCATTAAAGAATTGCCGAAGCTTATAAAGAGTTACCTCTATTTGCTGATTGACGGAAATGCCGCCGCAGGTAATTTTAAGGCCGGTGAAACCTCCGGCGATTGGGGAACATCCGCTTATAAAGGCTATAATGCCGATCAGCTCCTTGCCGCAGCCCTCATAAGATTTGTTAATGACAATGATGATGTTGTTACCACCGCCGAGGCCGACAAAGCCTTAAAGCTCAGCTTTTATGAAATTCTTTCAACCTATGCTCCCGTTTTATATAAGAACTTTGCCGTTGATTTCCTTAACGACAATATTCAGGGACTTATTGACAAATTAAGCAACGTTAATGCCGAGATCAGAGGACAGTTTAAGGAAACCATTCCCACCTTTGACGAAAACACCTTTGCAGATATATTCAATAACGCTTCGTCAAATGGCTTCCTCGGCCAGCTCAACAATATTCTTGTTAAGATAGCAGAGCTTGTTCTTGCTCCCGAAGCATATAAAGCAATGGATCTTGTTTCCGGAGACAACAGCAATCTCAATTCTAACCTTACAAAGTTCTGCCGCTATACCCTTCCTCTTCTTTTTGAAATTGAAGATCAGCTGGGCTTCTCCTTCCCCGACACAGTAAAGAAGAACTATAAAACTCTCTCTCTTTCCGAGATGGCAGTTTATATTCTCAAGCCCTTCTATACAACTTGGTTTAAAAACAGCTCCGCTGCCGCGGTTGACTCAGCCGACACTCTTGCCGATCTTGCAGCTCTTGCAGTTTACTACACCGCAACAAACTCCGATTGGCTTAATATCGACTATAATTTTGATTCAATAAAGAGCGAAATTTTTGCCAAAGACGGAAAGATGAAC
>JAFLUL010000115.1 GCA_022508845.1 Oscillospiraceae bacterium
CTTTGAGCCATTCGTTCATCTCTTCATAACCCGAAGTTCCGAGAATATTAAAATGGACATTACCGTAATCAAAGGCATAGTTTGCGGTGTGCCTTTTTTCGGGGCCGTTTTTATTGTAAGACCCGCAGAGCATATTTGAAAAATATTCGGCATACTCGGAATAATATTTTCCTTTGAATTCAAAATAGTTTTCAAAGCCGAAGTCATCGTGATTTCCCATACAAAACATAATGGGTATTCTTTCAGAGATTCCCGCCAAACCGTTAAACAGTCCGGTCCACTGAATATCGGTCTCTCCGCAGTTTGTGTTATCCCCGGCGGTGAGAATAAACTCACATTCGGGGTGATCGGCAAGTATCTTTTTAAGGACTTCGCCTAAAATCGTATAGTCGGCGGGAGGCTCGGGGCCGCCCGTTTGAACGTCCGACAGGCAAAGAAAAGAAAAATCGGTTATGTTTTCTCTTGCGCTCTTAAATGAGAAAATATCGCTTCTGTGTTCGCTGCTGCCAACGGTATACTCATATTCGGTGTTTGGGGAAAGCCCTGTCATATCCGCAAAGAAATAATTGCTTTCATCCATATCGGTTTCAAAAAAATGGAGCTGAGCTTCAGCTTTTTTCCATTCGTCCGAGGAACCTTTTTTACGGTAGAGGGCAAAGCCCTCATTTATACAAGTGCAGGTTCTCCAGCGAACCGTTATTGCATATGCCGGATCGCTTTTTATTGACAGCATTATCTGATCGGGAGATTCTTTTGAGCCACGAAAGGGCTTCCATTGAGCTTTTGTTATCATATTACTTACTCCGCTATGGCAACAGTACACTCGCCTGCAACACTCTCTACGACGGTAAGATCGGCTATAACATCGCCTGAGTCGTCTGTTCCGATCATAAACTGGGTTGCAGACGCGCTTATAACAGAGCTTTCCGCCGATACGTCGGCTTTAGCAGTCAAAGTTAGGGTTATTACCGTTTCACCGTTAAAATCAACTGTTCTGGAAGTGAATCCCGAAAAACGGATATCTTCACCGGAATCAAAGGTGTCAAAATAAAAAGATGAAATATTTGCCTCTTCATATTCCGAAAGGCTGAAAACGGAAGAGTCATAATTTATAATCAAATCGAAGCAGGCAAGATTTTGGGCGTTATTTATTTTTAACGAAACGTTTACGCTCTCGCCCGGGGCAACGCTGCTATTATCTGATTCAAGGGTTATGTAGGGATAGGATGGGTTTTCGCCGTAAATCTCCTCAATAAGTTCTTTATCAGGGTTGGTGGACGATTCAACGGTATCGTTATCAGATTCGGTTGATCCGCTGTCCGCTTCAGAGCCCCCTGATTCGTCCGATAATGAAGTTCCGCTGCTCGTGTTATTTTGAGAGGGATCATTCTTATCCCCTTTGCACGCGCCGAAAACAAGGCATACTGCCGCAAGAAGAGCGATAAGCGAAAGGATATATCTATTTTTCATAATACTGTTTTCTCCCTGTAAAAATCTTAATTCATCAAACAAAATCCTTTAGACGCTTTGAGCGATTAGGATGGCGGAGTTTTCTGAGAGCCTTTGCCTCTATCTGACGGATACGCTCACGGGTTACATTAAACTCCTTGCCTACCTCCTCAAGAGTTCGGGAATGACCGTCCTCAAGGCCGAAGCGGAGGGTTAAAACCTTTGCTTCTCTGGGGGTTAATGTTGAGAGGGCAAGGGCTATCTCTTTTTTGAGCATACTCTGAGAGGCGGCTTCTGCAGGGGCTAAAGCATCCTCATCGGGGATAAAATCGCCGAGGTGGCTATCCTCCTCCTCGCCAATGGGGGTTTCAAGAGAAACCGGCTCCTGAGAAACGCGCATAATATCCCTCACCTTATCGGCCGGCATATCAAGAATAGAAGCTATTTCATCGGCAGTTGGCTCCTTGCCGTTTTGATGGAGAAGCTGGGAATTTGCCTTTTTTACCTTATTTATTGTTTCAACCATATGAACGGGAATGCGGATCGTTCTCGCCTGGTCGGCTATTGCTCTGGTTATTGCCTGACGGATCCACCAGGTTGCGTAGGTTGAAAACTTAAATCCCTTTGTATAGTCAAATTTTTCAACGGCTTTGATAAGACCGAGGTTGCCCTCCTGAATGAGATCCAAAAACTGCATACCTCTGCCGGAATATTTTTTTGCTATGCTGACAACCAAACGAAGGTTTGCCTCAATAAGGCGTTTTTTTGCCGCCTTATCATCCTGAACTATTTTTATTGCAAGCTCAATTTCCTCTTCTGGGGTAAGAAGAGGGATTTTTCCTATCTCTTTGAGATACATTTTAACGGGATCGTCTATGGCGAGGTTTTTGGTTTCATCGGACCCGTCAAAGCTCTGAGTTCCGTCGGCATCAAAACTCAAAGAATCTATTGCGCTTTCATTCATATCGTCAATAAGCTCAATACTGTTTGCCTCAAGCAAATCATAGAGCTTATCAAGCTCGTCAATATCAAAATCAAGCTCTAATATAAGAGAGTCGATATACTGGGTTGAAAGCTTTCCCGTTGCCTTGCCGCGCTCAATCAGATTATTGATAGCGTTTTTTTTCTCTTGTCCTTCCATATTTTCACACTCCTGATTTTTTTCTTTTTCTTGCGATAATATTCATAAAATCTTCGTCGGAAAGTTCCTCGCCGGACGAAGCGTCTTTTTTTATCTTTTCCTCGGCGAGAGTATGTATGCAGTCCTCAAACTCGCCTGTTGTTCCGGCAATTTTTTCTCCGAAAATTGTAAGATATGAGAGAATGCTTATTTCCTCATTTGACGATTCCTCAGAAAAATATGACAGCTCAAGGGGTCTGTTATTTTTTATTCTCTCGCTGATACTTATAAAGAGATCACGGTTTACTTTTGTTACAAAGCATTCCGCCGAAAGCACATTTGAATAGCGAATAAGGTAATCCGGATTTTTAAGAAGAGAGGCAAGTATTGTTTCCTCCGCTCTGCACGCCTTAAGGTTTGCCCTGCGTTCGGGATTTGGAATTTTACCCTTATCATCGCCGGCCGCCTCTCTCGCCTCGTTTTGGAATGCCTCCGCCTCCTGACGTTTTTTTCTTCCTTTTCGCGTTTTTTCAACCTGAGCGGCTATCGGATCGCGCTTTGTTTCGGTTATAGACGCAACGCGGGAAATATAAAGCTCCCGCTGAACGGGATTATTTATATCCGCAAGGATATTTACAGCGTCCGAAATAAAGCTGAGTTTTCCGTCGTCTGTTAAAATATCGTATTTTTTTTGCGCTTTGGCGAGAGCATATTCGGTGTCATTTCTCGCCTCATTTATCAGCCCCTGCATCGCTTCGCGTCCCTGAGTTTTTATGATTTCATCGGGATCCTTGCCGCCGGTAATATTAAGAATACGCAGTTTCATAGGAGAAGCGGAAAGCAATCTCAGAGCGCGCGCGGTTGCCTTTTGCCCCGCCTCATCCGAATCGAAGGATAAAAACAGTTCATCACAATAGCGGGATAAAAGCGAAATCTGCTCGGTTGTAAATGCAGTTCCGAGGGCGGCAACGGCGTTAGTAAAGCCCGCCTGATGCATAGCTATAACGTCCATATAGCCTTCACAGAGAATAAGCTTTCGCTCGGTGTTATTTTTTGCGAAATTAAGGGCGTATATCCCCTGCCCTTTTTTATAAACAACAGTATCGGAGGTATTGAGATATTTCGGAACGGAATTGTCAAGAACCCTTCCGCCGAATGCCGTAACATTTCCGCGAAGGTCGATTATCGGAAACATAAGGCGGTTTCTGAAAGCATCAATAGTATGTCCGTTTTTTGACTGACGGGCAAGATTGAAGGCAATAAGCTCGGTTTCGGAAAAGCCCTTACCTTTAAGGTATTTTGTAAGCGCGTCCCAAGTGTCAGGAGCAAAGCCAAGGCCGAACCGCTTTACGGTTTCATCGGTAAGCTGACGCTTTTTGAGATACTCCCTTGCTTCATATGCCGCCTGAGTTTTTAAACAGGAGCAAAAAAAGCGGGCAGCCTCGCGGTTTGCTTCATAGCAGCGGCGGCGAAGGCGTAGGTATTCATCGTCAACAGGGTCGGCCGGCATTGCCATCCCGGCGCGCTCGCACAAAAAACGAACTGCCTCAACATAGTCGAGATGTTCAATGTTTTTTATAAAGTTTATCGCATCTCCGCCTGCACCGCAGCCAAAGCAATAATAGCTCGAAGTGTCACGGTAAATAACAAAGCTGGGCGTTTTCTCGGTGTGAAAAGGGCAAAGCGCGGTTGGAGTTCTTGAACCGCGATGTTTTATATCAGTATATCTTCCGATAAGCTCTTCAATATCAATTCTTGAGCGGAGCTCGGAGATAAAATCATCGCTGAATCGCATTTTCACACCTCTTTTCGCCATATCTCATATTTATATACGAAAAAAAAATTAAAATCCCTTTATTTTTTTTATTAAACGGAAAATTTACCGAAATTTTCGCCTGTTTTAACCGTTTTGAAGGCACCGTTTGACTGCTCTACTATTGCTTTTGCTATTTCCTCCTCTCTTTCGGAGGGAATTCTGAAAAAAACCGTTACATTGTCGGTAAAGGACGTATCAGAGATAACTCCGCAGTATTGGGGCACAAGCTTTGAAAGCCGCTCATACATAGAATAGGAGCAGGTAAAATTCATTTCGCTGCAAAGGCTCATCTTAACTATTCCGGCCGCCTCAACAGCCAATGAGGCACTGTGGGAATAAGCGCGGACCAGTCCGCCGGTTCCAAGAAGCACGCCGCCGAAATAGCGAGTTACAACTATTATCGAATCCGTTAAAAGATTATTTTTTATCACGTCAAGCACAGGCTTTCCGGAGGTGCCGGACGGCTCGCCATCGTCACTATAACGGGAATATTCAGGAGAACGCACTATAAATGCAAAAACATTGTGGCTGGCATCGGGATATTTTGAGCGAATTGAAGATATATATTCATTTGCTTCTTCGGCACTTTTAACGGGAGAAGCGTGAGATATAAAACGCGATTTATTTACAATGTATTCCGCGTCGGCATTTTTTTCGAGAGTTAAATAACTCATAATAATTACCAAGGCCTTTCCGGCCACAAATAGCAATAAAAAATCACACTGAACCCTTGTTGCAGCCGGACAAGGCGTGATGGTGATTTTGTCCGTCTCAAAAATTGCACTTATACAAATTTTGAAGGACTTATAATTAAATAGCGTGATTTTCACGCTATTTTCCCTTTTTAACGAAAAATGGGCCGCGAAAAAAGCAGCCCAAACCCGTTTTCAATTACGTTACTGATCGTTACCCATATTATAACGCTTCTTGAATCTGTCAACACGTCCGCCGGTATCAACAAGCTTCTGCTTGCCGGTGAAGAAAGGATGGCAGTTTGAGCAGATATCAACGCGCATATCGCCCTTAGTTGAGCAAGTTTCATAGGTTGCTCCGCAAGCGCATCTTACAACACAAGGCTGATAGTTGGGATGGATTCCCTGCTTCATAATATTTTTCACCTCTTTCGATCTTTTTTGCAACATACAAAAACAGTCGAAATACCGTATCCGGGTAATGATAGATATTTCCGCTTAAATAGTGAAGATATTTTATCACAGTATTTTTTAAAAATCAATAGTTTGATAAAAGTTTTTTCATTCTTCGAAAAAAATCCGCAAAAAGCGGTTTTACCCTGCTTTTTGCGGACCATATTATTTATTCTTTT
>JAFLUL010000116.1 GCA_022508845.1 Oscillospiraceae bacterium
TAAAATCTTTTTATTTAATAGGAAACGAGAAGTTTTCTATTAAATAAGCAAGCGGCTTCGCCGCACGCCTGCGGCGTGTCCGCTTTCGATTACGCCATCGCCGTTGCCCGCAGGGCAAATTTCGGCGGGCGTTAAAATCTTTTTATTTAATAGGAAACGAGAAGTTTCCGGTTAAGTAAAAAAAGCTCCGTTTTCACGGAGCTTTTAATATTTTAAGGTTTTACCACTGGAAATCGGAGAAGGAAACAGAATCTGTTCTTACTACGGTTCCGTCGCCGGTCTTGAAGCCCTTGCTGGAGATATCAATGCCGTTAACTCTGCCGTCTACCGCGAAATTAAGGGTAACGTTGAGGTCGATAGATTCAACCTTAAGAGTTTCAGCGTCAACAACAAGCTTAATTGTGGGCTCAGAATAGGTGAGAGCGTATTTTCTTACGCAGTTGGGAGTAAGGTTGTCGGAGTTATCCTTCAGCTTAAACCAGCTGTTGGAGCTGATGGCATCATAGAATACCTTACCGCTTACAACAGGCATAACTCTGTCAATATATGATGAGCCGCCGGTGTAGTTGGGAGTTTGAAGAGTGATATAGGCATCCTGATAGTCGTTCATAACTATCGTGATATTATATTTACCTTCGCTCAGTTCATTAGTTGCACTCTTTATATCGGATGTGCTGAGAAGGGTGGGCATAAACAGATTATCAAGAGCGGCCTGAGTGTCGGATTCATAAGTATCAGTTGTATTCACCATGCCCTTTTCAGCGATGCTCTTAACCTTATTTTTATGCTGGAAATACACATCAATATCGGAGATCTTATTGGAAACGGTCTTTGTGTAACCAACATTTGCTATTGCAGCCTTTTTAACGGCGGCTTTGTAAGCCATAAGGAGCTCAACATCTGTTTTGGGCATATAGAGAAGGTCTGTTGAAGTGTATTTTTCAAGACCTACGGCAATTCTGAGAATAAATCTCGCATCAGCAGCGGTAACTCTTTTATCGCTGTCAACATCAGCGGCAGCCTTGAGAGCATCATCAGCGTCATCAAGCTTAACAGCTATTCTGAGAGCGATTCTCGCATCAGCAGCGGTAATCTCGCCGTCACCGTTGAGATCTGCCATAGCGGGCATAATTTCAACAAGATAACCTGCGTTTTCAAGAGCAGTCATAGCGGGAGTTCCGGCGTAAGCATAAATTCTGGGAGAATATGTTGTTCCGTCAGGGAAGGTTGCAAGTGCGAAGCAGTTATCACCGAATTCGGTAACTGATGCAGGAACGGTTATAGAAGAGATAACAAATGAATATTCATCGGGATCATAGGAAACATAGCAGCCGTCAAAAGCATCGGCAGCGATTTCCTTCACTGTGTTGGGGATAATTACGAAAGGAACATCATTGCGCATATATTTTACAAGGATATCGCCTACGATAAAGAATTCGCCTTCATAGTTATTGAAATAGGGGGTGTTCTTAAAAGCATCTGTTCCAACTTCGGTAATGGTTCCGAGATTGTCAAAAACAAGCTCTTCAAGAGCAGAATCAGCAAAAGCTTTGTTTCCGATGGTGTCAACATAGCGGGAAAGGATGATCTTTTTGATAGTATCATTGCCTTCAAAAGCGGAAGCACCGATCTTGGTTATGTTGAGCGGAATGGTTTCTTCCTCATCGTGTCCCTTATATGCAACAAGAGTTGTTCCAACGGTAACGAAGTCTACAGTATAGTCAGCAAACCATTTTGTTGAATTGAGAGCGCCGTATTCAGCGTCAAAAGAAGCGTCATCGGAAATGTTTATCTCAGAGAGCGCAGAGCAGTTTACGAAAGCGTATCTTCCGAGATATGCATCGCCGTCAAAGGTTACGGATTTAAGAGCGGAGCAGCCCTCAAAAGCGTTAGGAGCGAGAGTAACATTGCCTTTAAACTCAACTGATTCGAGACTGGGAAGGTTGGCAAAGGAGCGGATACCGATCTCGCTTATTCCCTCTGCAATAATGATTGATGTAACATCGGCAAGATATGCCAGAGCATCATCATCTTCATCATAATGGAATGCACCGTCAGCAACAGATGTCATAGGCAGTCCGAGAATCTCGTCCTCATCGTCAAGAACAAGAACGCCGTCTTCAATTTCACCGTAAAACTCGGTAATAGCACCTGTTCCGTCGTCTTTAGTATTGTAGCCGAAATCACCGGCAAAAGCGGTAACGGCGCAGCCGATAACGAGGGCAAGAGCAAGAACAAGCGAAACAATTTTTTTATTGATCTTTCTCATAGATATTATCCTCCTGTTTTTTAAATACCATTCCTGTTTAAATATAATGATAGTATTTACTTGAACATTATATCGCAATCTTTTTTATATGTCAATTAGAATTTGAATAAAAAATCCGGCAAAAAAATGAATTTTTTTTTAATTGTGCCGAATGACTTCAGCTCAGGGTACATTACCCTACGCTGTTATAAAGAAGATTAACCTGAGAAGAAGCTCGCGTCATTGAGATATTATTGCAGAACAGGACATCGTCGATCCCGTAGTTTTCAACAAGCGCCGCGGCGGTGCTGTCATAGTATCTGTAATCCATAACGTATATATATTTATAATTGTATGTAAGCAGCGGAACTATTGCGTTGCCGAAGCTTTCTTTAATAAGAAGAAGACTTTCGCCCTCAGCCATATCAAAATTTTCAATAACCGAAAGAGGATTATCGCCCCAGATAAAGGTACCATATTTGAAATGCGCGTTATTTGTTGTTGCGTCATAGAGCACGTTTACATTGGTAAACTCATTGCCGGATATATCCTTAAACGTCATTTTTGCGTTCACCTTGGGCATATAGGTTTCAACCGTATCCGGAGTGTTGCCGAGGGCGGGATTTGAGCCGGAGTCAGTGTAAAACGTTCCGAGGAAGCCGTCGTAAGCCTTATATGTGCAATCCTCAAGCTTAACTCCCTGAACACCCTTTGCCTCACAGAACTTAAGATATGCATAGTAAGCACCGAGTTCGGTCCAATGGTGGTCGGTACGGAAATATATATATTCATCCTTATGCTGCATAAGGGTATCAAATATGCTGACCTTTGTTATTTTATCGGAGAGAAGGCTCTCCATATAATTTATTGCCTTTTTCTGATCGGAAACAGAAACTGACGCGCGCACCTGTTTATTTAGGGTTATATCTATGCTTGTTGGAATAATCATATCAAAAACCCTTGCTTTTCCCGCAAACAGGTCGCCGGCGCGATTTACGGCAGCCGCATATTTTTCAGAGGCGCTCTGAACAAAGTTATAATACTCATATCCGGAGTTTTCGTAAACAAGGACGGCGGAAAACTCCAGAACCTCTCCCGCCGGCTCATCTTCGGTTGAGCTTTCGGATTCTCCTTGAGATTCGGACTCCTTCTCCGAGCTTGACCCGGATTCGCTTTCGGTTTCAGACGGAGAAACGCCGCTGCTATCAGGCTCGCTTGTTTCGGTTGGCTCTGAAGCAGGAGGAATATCGGGAATATCGTCTCCCTTTGCACCCTCGTTGAAGCCGGCGATGGCCGTGTTTGTTCCAAGAAGGTTCTGAAGTTTTGCATTTAAGGCTGTCAGATCGTCCCTATACGGAACCGTATCCGAAAACCAGGCGGAAATATCGGAAAAATACTCTCCGCTGAAAAGCGCGGAAAAGCTGAATTCCGGAAATTCGGCGAGGATTCTCTTTTCTGTGAGACTTTCGGTGGGGCGAAGGGGTATAATAAACGCAAAAAATGTCATAAACATAAGCGTTACACCCAAAGCTATTATTTTTATCAGCAAAAAACGATTATTCTTCATAACAGTCTCCTAAAAGCGGAAATAAAGGAACGGATTATATGAATCGCCGATAAGCGACAGCGCCGATATCAGCAGCAGACATACAGGAAGCGCTATATCGAGCGCTCTGACTATATACAGCACTGCGCCGCCGTTCTCGGCTCTCCTATTTAACGCTGATGATATGTTTTTTACAAGCGGAGTGCAGGCAAAAATACATATTATTAAGAAAAGCACATAGTTTGAAATAAAGCTGGTGCTCTCAAATGAGCTGAAGGGATTTCCGTTTAAGCAGAACATACCCTTCAGAACGGTTTCCACGAAAGACAGATCTGTAAATCTGAACAGCACCCATCCGAAGTACACAACAGCCAAAAGATATATATGCTTTATGATTCTTGTTTTTGCAAGATATTTGCCGAAAACGAATTTTTCGAGCACAAGGAAAACGAAATAATAAAGTCCCCAAAGCACAAAATTCCAGCTTGCTCCGTGCCAAAGTCCCGTAAGCGCCCAAACAATGGCAAGATTCAGGATCTGCCTTCCCTTTCCCTTGCGGTTTCCGCCGAGAGGAATATAAACATAATCTCTGAAAAAGGAGCCGAGGGAGATATGCCAGCGTCTCCAGAATTCCGTTACTGACGAGGAAATATAGGGATAATCAAAGTTTTCTTTATAGTGAAGTCCGCAAGCAAGCCCAAGGCCTATCGCCATATCCGAATAGGCTGAAAAATCAAGATAGATCTGAAGCATATAAAACGCCATGCCTGCCCAAAGAGTGAGAGCGGAGCGACCCTGCAAAACCGAGAGAGCTGCAGCGTCAAGCACGGAGGAATCAGCCACCATAAGCACATCGGATGCTGCTCCGCAGGCGTTTGCAAGCACCGCCTTTTTTGCAAGACCGCAGCAAAAGCGGGTAAATCCCGAGCTGATGGAGGAAAGATTCGTGCTGCGTTCGGTGAGCTCATTTTCGATGTCGCCGTAGCGAACTATGGGACCGGCTATACACTGATGAAACAGCCCTGCATAGAGCAGAACGCGGGAAAACTTTTTTTGTGCGGGAACCTCTCCCCTATACACGTCCGCAACATAGGTGAGAAGCTGGAAGGTATAAAACGATATGCCGATGGGAAGGGTTGTTTCGGGGAAAGAGAGAATATTGCTCCCGAAAAGGGAATTTATATTGTCCGTAACAAAAGAGCCATATTTAAAAAAGCCTATTGAGCCGATGCAAAAAACAACAGCAAAAGCCATAAACAGCTTTTTTACGGAATTATTCTCCGCGTTTTTTTCAACAAAAAGTGAGAAAAGCCAACAGAAAAATGACATTCCTATTAAGACCAAAACAAAAACAGGCTCTCCCCATGCATAGAAAATAAGGGAAAACACCAAAAGAATTGCGTTTCTCGCCTTTATTGAATCAACGAAGAAATAGCATATTAAATTAAGCGGCAGAAATGCCAACAGAAAAATAAGACTTGAAAATACCATTTTTTTGCTCTGCGTTTTATATTTGAAAATACCGTTAAAAATTTTCAGATATATATTATCCTATTTAAAAACTAAAAAGACAAGCTTTTACGTTATAAAATTTTATAATTTGAAATTGCAATATTACTAATTATTTTTATATTCTTAGGAGTCTCTTCCTTTGTCACCCGCATTGTTCCGGGGCAAAAAAACTCTTGTAATCGTTTATAAACTATGGTAACATATAAATTAACCGTATCAAAAAAAGGAGAACAGAGATGAAAAAGGTATTAAGTTTGCTGAAGCCGTTCAAATGGACACTTT
>JAFLUL010000117.1 GCA_022508845.1 Oscillospiraceae bacterium
CAACCGGCAAGCATAACTATACTGCGGAAATAGTAAAAGATGATGCGCTGAAATCGGGGGCAACCTGCGAAGCTGCGGCAACATACTATTACTCCTGCACAGTGTGCGGAGAGGTAGAGAAGAATGACGCCCACACCTTTACGTCCGGAAGCGCATTAGGACATAAATTTGAGTGGGTAATTGATGTTGATTCCACCTGCACATCGACCGGCATTATGTATGAAAAATGTGTGAACTGCGGTGAAACAAGGAATGAAAACACCGTAATCGACCGAAAATCGCACAAACTTTCAGAAACCAAAAAGAATGAGCCAACTTGCACAACAGCAGGTAACATTGAGTATTACACCTGCTTAAATTGTGCAAAGCTTTTCAAGGATTCAGCTTGTACTAAAGAGGTGACGGTTTCTGAGATTATTCTTCGCGCAACCGGCCATAACTATCAGCAGGCAGAACGTAAAGAAGCAACGTGCCAAAGTGAAGGTTATATACTCTATGTTTGTTCTAATGACAAAAGCCACAGTCACTATGAAAAGCTGACAACAATCAATCATACTGACGAAAACGGCGACGGCAAATGCGATATATGCGACACAGTAATTTCAATTGAATTCGTAGATGTGTGCGAATACTGCGGAAAAGTACATACCTCTTTCTTTGATCGGATCGTTCATTTCTTCCGCAAACTTTTCGCTTTCTTTAAGGGACTTATGTGAGATATTTCTGTTTGTTTAGCTGCTTAATATTTACGGCTTGTTATTAGGAAAACAATATATATAAATAGCGGACGTCTTCGTCTGATCTCCCTGATGTCAACTGACTAAAACGGGACACCCTCTTTAATAAGGGTGCCCCGTTTTTTTTGGTGTTATTTTGTAACATCCGGCTTATTCAGTATGTCGCTGTTAAGTAATGCTTGATTCTTTGTTAATCGCTCTATGCAGGCATCGCTTTTGTTTATGCCCGTATGGATGTGTAATATTTTATCAGGAATAAAAAATTTTAACTCTGAAATCTAAACTCTAAACTTTAATTCGCTTTGTCTCCGTCAGATCCCAAAATCGAATGACAATGTTCCAATGCCCTTTGAAGGCTTGAATAAGCGGAGGCATTGATATTTTTTGAAGTTCCTGATTGGTATTCCGCCATCGCCTTATGAATATTAACGAGCGTTCTGCGCTGTCCTGTTGGCAGGTCGTCGCGGTGAAGCATAAAATAGGGAACATAGCTTATATCCGTAATTTCCGTTTTTCCGCTGAGAGGATCTTTTGTCAGCTCAAGATCCAAAACGACAGTTGTTTTTGTTGCAGGTTCCTCCTGCTGATTTGAGATGAAATTCCCCATTGAATAGATAACAAAGCCCTGCTTTTGATTGCCGTTTATATCTGTTACTTCAACGCTCTCATATGGCTGCAAAACGTGAGGATGTCCGCCGAAAATGATGTCCGCTCCCTGTTCAAAAAGGTGGGCGGCTATCTGTTTTTGATAGCTGTTAGGCGCGTTCTGATATTCAACGCCCCAGTGAATGATAAACGCTATAAGGTCTGTGTTCAGCGCGCGGGCGGCCGCCATATCAGCGTCAACCGTGTCATAGTCAAAATCCAAAAGGGTTGTATAATAGTCGAGATTAAAAATGTTTACTGCGAATTTCTGATCTTCCGAAAGTCTGTAGCCGTTCAGTCCGTAGGTGTAGCATAAAAAGGCAACCGAAATTCCGCCCACATCGGCAACAACAATGCCTGAATTTTCGTTTCGCTCCTCTTCGCTGCGGTAGGAGCCAACGTGCATAAGTCCAGCCTTGTCAAGCGCGTAAAGAGTTCTGTAAACTCCGTCTATACCTTGATCTTTTGTATGGTTGTTTGCTGTTGAAACAAGTTTGAAGCCCGCGTCTTTAACAGCATATGCAAGCGCATCGGGAGAATTAAAATTGGGAAAGCCGCTGTAATTCGGTCCTCCTCCCAAAACTGTTTCAAGGTTCGCTATCGCAAAATCGGCATTTTTGAGCTGCTCCTTTACGTGGGTAAACATATGCGAATAGTCATAGGTGTCTGTTGCGGATATATATGCGTCATAAACGAGCGGCATATGACTCATAATATCCCCCGCTGCCATAAGATGAGAAACCGTCGGCTCGGGCGGCAGGGTGGTTTGCTCCACGGTTGTTTCTTCGGTACTGCTTACCGAAGCTTCCTCTCCCGAAGGAGCGGCGGGGCCGTCTGTTTTTATGCTCTGTTTTGCAAAAGAACATCCCGAAAAAAGAAGTAAAACCGCAAGAAGAATTGAAAAAGATCTTTTCATATAGCCTCCGAAATATATCAGTTGCCTTTATTCTACAATATTACGGGAGAAATTGCAAATATTTTAATTACAAAATTGTAAAATCTGCTAAATTTCGCTTGCATAATTTGGGAGAATGTGCTAATATGTAGCTTGCAACCTATTTTGGGGGGGTGGATGAATGGATAAAAATATACCGATTGGAGCGCTGATAAAAATGGCTGCCAACGGAATTGAGCGGAATATGAATTGCACTGTAACGTCGCTCGGGCTTACCGCCTCACAGAGCCATATTCTGCACTTTATTTGCTGCAATTCGGGGAAAATTCATCAAAAGGAAGTTGAAAAAAAGTTTGATCTATCTCACGCCACCGTGTCCGGGATTATAGACAGGCTTGTTTCCAAGGGATTCATAGAGCGGCTCAGAGATAAAAATGACGGACGCTACTATGCCCTGTATGCAACAAAAAAAGCTCTTGAATACGAGGATAAAATACATGGTTTTATAGAGGAGAGCGAACGGAAGATGCTGGTTGGTATTTCCGAAGAACAAGAAAAAGCGCTCAGAGCCGCGCTTACAAAAATAATTATAAATTCAGGCGGACTTCAGCCTGAAAGGTTATGTTATGAGGAGGAGAATAAATGATAAAAAAGCTTGCCCGCAGCGTGCGGGAATATAAAAAACCGGCATTGTTAACGCCTCTTTTTATGATAGGCGAGGTTTTGTGTGAATGTATCATACCTACCTACACATCCAATCTAATAAATAATATTCAGGCGGGCTGCGGAATGAAAATCATTTTAGCCGACGGCCTTAAGCTTGTGCTTATAGCTATGTTTTCGCTTATGTTCGGAGCGTTTGCAGGCAAATTTGCCGCCGACGCCTCAACCGGTTTTGCTCAAAATCTCAGAAAAGACCTCTTTTATAAGGTTCAGGATTTTTCATTTGCCAATATCGACCGCTTTTCAACTTCATCGCTCGTTACCCGCTTAACAACTGATGTAACGAACGTTCAGATTTCGTTTATGATGATAATCCGCACCGCGGTAAGAGCGCCGCTGATGCTGGTAATAGCCTCAATAATGAGCGCAAACCTCGGCGGCAGACTCGCGTGGATTTTTGTTGGTTTTATTCCGCTGCTCGCCATTGCAGTGGTTGCTATGGTAGTGCTCGTTATGCCGCTGTTTAAGTCCGTTTTTAAGAAATACGACGATGTTAACGCCTCAGTTCAGGAAAATATCAAGGGCATTCGCGTTGTTAAGAGCTTTGTAAGAGAAGCCTACGAAAAGGAAAAATTCGGCAGAGCCTCCGAAATGCTTCGTCAAAACTTCCTTAAGGCAGAGCGCATTATGGCAGGCGCTGCTCCGATTATGCAGATAGCAATGTACGGCTCAATGATACTGATGAGCTATTTCTGCGCGAGTATCGTTATCAGATCTGGCGGTACGGAACTTGAAGTTGGAACCATATCGGGAATGCTCACTTATTCGATGCAGATCCTTATGTCGCTTATGATGGCAACAATGATTTTTGTTACGGTAACAATGTCTATAGCCTCCGCAAAGCGTATAAGCGAGGTTCTTGACGAGGAAAGCGAGATAACCGCCCCTGAAAAGCCTGTTATGCAGGTAGCCGACGGCAGCATTGATTTTGATAACGTCAGCTTTAAATATTCAAAATCAGCCGAACGTAATACTCTTGAAGATATTGAGCTTCACATCCCCTCCGGCGCAACTGTTGGCGTTATCGGCGGAACCGGAGTTGGCAAAACAACCCTTATTCAGCTCATATCCCGCCTTTATGATGTAACTGAGGGCGCAGTAAAAGTCGGCGGCGTTGATGTAAGAAGTTATGACCTTGATACGCTCAGAAATAACGTTGCGGTCGTTTTGCAGAAGAACGTTTTGTTTTCGGGCACAATAAAAGAAAATATGCGCTGGGGTAAGCCGGACGCAACGGATGATGAAATTGCCTATTACTGCTCTCTCTCTCAGGCCTCCGAGTTTGTTGAGAGCTTCCCCGATAAATACGACACTTTTATTGAGCAGGGAGGCGCAAACGTTTCTGGCGGTCAGCAGCAGAGGCTTTGCATTGCCCGCGCGCTAATAAAGCAGCCGAAAATTCTTATTTTGGACGACTCCACCTCGGCGGTTGACACAAAAACCGATGCGCTCATAAGAGCCACCTTCCGCGAAAAGATTCCCGACACCACTAAAATAATCATAGCGCAGCGCATATCCTCCGTTCAGGATTCCGATATGATAGTTGTTCTCGATAACGGAAGAATAGACGCCGTGGGAACCCACGAAACGCTGCTTGGACATAATAAGATTTACACTGAAGTTTATGAATCACAGACGAAGGGAGGCGACTTTGATGAGCAATAATAAGAATAAAGAAAATGTAAAGCCTATGCGCGCGCCGGGCGGCAGGGGAGCTCCCAGAGGTGCGGGAGTTCGCAATCTCGATTTTAAGCTGCTCAAGAAAATGCTGAAATTTTTGATGCAGGATTACCGCACAGTTATACTCATTATCGCAGTTTGCATTGCCGTTTCGGCGGCGGCAGGCGTTGTTCCTGCTGTTGTTATAAAAAATATAACCGCGTATATGACTCAGGGTTTGAGTATGTATGCAGGCGGAATGTCAGGCGCGGACGTCTGGGCGGAGCTCAAACCGCAAATCATCAATGTTATACTAACAACCGGGTCTGTGCTTCTTATCGGTCTTGCCGCAACTGCCGCAAGAGAGCAGCTCGTTGCCTTTATGACGCAAGGATTTCTTGATAAAATGCGTCGCCGTCTTTTCGATAAGATGCAGGATCTTCCCGTTAAGTATTTCGATCAGAACACCCACGGCGATATTATGAGTATCTATACAAACGATATCGACACACTGCGTCAGCTTATAAGCCAGGGCATACCCTCAATTTTTTCCGCCGCAATAACTCTCTTGGTGCTGGTTTTCATAATGATGTATTTCAGCATAGACCTTATGATAGTTGTTGTTCTCGGAGTTATCGGTATGTTCTTTGTAACCAAAAAGGTTGGAGGAAATTCTGCGAAATACTTTATGAAGCAGCAGCAAAGCGTAGGTAAGATGGAGGGCTTCATAGAGGAGATGATGAACGGACAG
>JAFLUL010000118.1 GCA_022508845.1 Oscillospiraceae bacterium
GTTGCCACTACATAACCGGGTTCGCTATCAGTGTGGTTTTTGTCACCGATGACCTTATACCAGATATAATAAGTGCCAACATTAACACGTGAGTAAACAATTGAAGTGAATTCTGCATTATCGGGGAGCTCGGGGGAGTCGGTCAGGAAATATTTCATTGTGCCGCCGGAGGCAGTCCCCTCTTCGGTTATCAAATTTTGCAAACTGCCTGTGTAGGTGCCTTTAAGCGGTACCGGCGCTTTGGTTACTTCTGCGGATGCATTGCTGATATTCACAGTAACCGTTACAGTCACGGAGTTATAGTTTTGGGTGTCGGTTGGTGTGAATTTTACGGGATAGCCGATGATTGAGGCATAATCCATATCGGGAATAATGCCGGTATCGGTTGCCCATTCAAAGATACCGGGAACATTTTCGCCTAAATACGTGGCCGTACCTGTGAGTTCGCTGTCTGCGAGAGTATCGCCGTATCCCAGCTCGGATGCAGTTACGGATATTTCGGGAGTGGCTTTGTTTACAATAACCTTAGCAGTTAACGGTATCACGTCATAAATGCCGTAATCAATTGAAAGAGTTGACAACACAGGATTATTCTCTTTGACATTAATTGTAACTGTGTAGCCGCCGTCTTTAACGGGAAGACCTTTCTTTATTGTAAGCTTATTTTCGTCTAAAGAATAATAGTTATTATCAATGTCTGTTGAAACAAGAGTATAGGTAAAGTTGCCTGCCGAAGAAGTCATACCGCTGGCATAGCTCACCCATGAATCTAAATTCTGAGTTTTTTCAACACCGTATGTGGTGGTGATAATGGTGTCGTCTTCTTTTTCGCTGCCGAACTTTTCGCGATAAACGGCAAGTATATCAACGTCGCTTTCACCTGTTATGGTGTTATGGGTTTTATCAAATATTGATCCGTTTACACTGTTACAGCGCCATTCTTTGAATACATGGGTTGAAGGCGAAACGGGATCGGCAGGAACTGCAACAACACCGCCATTGTTTGTATAGGCAATTCCATAGCTATCGTTATAATATGTTTTGAAAGTAACTTTGAGGACCCTGGGAGAGTTTTTGCCGGTTTCGGTACCATACAAAAGAGGATAATCATCCATGGGGGCATTTATAATATTCTGAACCCAAACAAGGCTTGATTGACCGTTTTGGAGCACCCACGAAATTTCACCGGATTTAAACTGTGCAGTTGTTTTCTCTTCTGCCTGTCCTGCGACTTCCACACCGGTAATACCGCCCGCCAATCCTTGCAGATAATAGTTGTTTGTTACGATACCGCTGACTACAGAGGTACCTTTTTTGGCGGTATTCAGACCAACAACACTACCCACATTTCCGGTTCCGGTAACAGAGCCTCTGTTATAGGAATTTTTAACAGTACCGAGGGTGGTAGCTTTGCCATCACCCGCGTTATTCTGGCCTACGATACCGCCAACATTTGTGGTACCGTTGACGGTTTCTTCATTATAGCAGTTTATGACTGCTGCGCTGCCGTCATTTTGTCCGACAAGACCGCCAACGTATTTTGTGCCGCTCACTTCGCCGGCATTATAGCATTGAGATACTTTTGCAGAGGAGGTATTGATTCCTACAATACCGCCGACACCGTTACAATAAACCGAAGCTGAAACAGCTCCTGTATTATAACTGTTTTCAACCGTGCCGAAATTGCCTCCGGCAATGCCGCCGATAGAACCCGACATACTTGAACTTATACCATCCATAGATATTGTGCCGGTATTATAACATCCCGAAACAGTACCCTTATTATTATGTCCCACAATACCTCCGTAATAAGTACCCCTGCCTATTAAGGAGCCGTTATTGCGGCAATTTTGCACTGTGGAGCTGGTGGAGTTAATACATCCTACAATGCCGCCGACTAAGTTACCTTCGGTAGCTGATACGGTGCCAAAAAAAACACAGTTATCTATTAAACCGGAATTGAGCCATCCAACGATACTGCCGACATTTTTTACACCGATAACCGTTCCGTTGACGGTAAGATTTTTAACGGCTGCATTAGCGCCGGAAACATATCCGAACAAGCCCGTATAATCAGTGCCGCTCACATACAAACCGGAAATTTTACGGTTATTACCGTCAAACGAGCCACTGAACGGATACACGGCGGATATTCCAATCGGTGTCCACGGGTTTGAACTGTCTCCGTTAAGATTTATATCTGCGGTCAATTTAAAATATTTATCCGAATAAGCATTGCCGTTTTTTACGTCAAGTGCAAGCTGGGTAAGATGCGCAACCGTGGCTATTTGATAGGGGGAACCCGCAGTACCCGCACCGCCGCCGAATGCGCTGTCGGCGCCGACAGTGAACACAGTTGCCGGGAACATGGTAAATACCATGAGCAAAGCCATGAGTATGCTTAAAATCTTTTTTTGCATAAAACCATCATCTCCTAATTTCTTTCTTTTTTAAGATAAGGTTAGAACAATTATATCACGCAATTTTTATTTTGTAAACTTAATTTTTAATATTATTAAAGAATGCAACAAAAAAGTCCCTTTTTCGGGGACTTTTTAATTAGGCGGAGCCTGTTATTTTATATTCGGTCTTATTTGAGTGAGCTTCATAAAATCTATTTTGCCCACGGGTGTTGTGGGGAGAACATCTATATAGCGGATATCCCTTGGGACGGCAAAACGGTGGATTTTTTGAAGGCAGAGCTCTTTTATTTCTTCAAAGCGCTTTTCTTTATCGGTTTCACCGTCGGCGGTTACAATATAGAGCCTAACAAGCGAGCGACCGTTTTCATCATAGCCTTGAACCGCGCAGCACTCTCTGATATAAGAGAGATTATCGGTTAAAAGCTTTTCAATATCGTTTGGATAAACGTTATAGCCGGATATTATAATAAGCCTTTTTATTCTTCCCGCAAAAACAACGTATCCGTCCTCATCGATTTTGCCGAGATCGCCCGTAAGCACCCACTGCTTGCCGTTTTTATCGACATAAATTCCTTTGCCCCGTTCCTCTTTAACCGTTTCAAGATAGCCGGCCATAACCGTTGGACCGGAAACAGCGAGCTGACCTATTTCGCCTTGAGGAAGAGGGGCGTTTGTTTCGGGATCAAAAACACAAACATCAATGTTTTTAAGGGGTATTCCCACACTTCCGAGTTTATTTTTATAGTAGGGATTGGCAGTGCAGCTTGCGCAACACTCCGTAAGCCCCCAACCGGCGCATATCTGCGCCTGAGAACCGTATTTTGAGAGGATGGCATCATATGCATTTTGAAGCGCGGGCCGAACATCGTCCCCACCGCAATACATGACCTTAAGATTGGCAAGATGAGGGCCGTCAAATCCGGGAGTTACAAGCAGCTTTCTGAAAAGCCCGGGAACGCCGTTAAACTGAACCACCTTGTTGTTTTGCAGCGCCTTAACAAAGGAATCCGGCTCAAATTTCGGGAAGAAAATCACTTTTTTTCCGCTGTGCATTGCCGAAAGACCTCCGGAGGCCATACCGTAGACATGGAAAAACGGCATAGCGCACACTTCGGTTTCAACACCGTGTTCTTCGGTGACGGGAAGAATAGAGCCTATAGATCGAACAAGATGGTTGAGATTTGAGTTCTTTATCATTATTGTTTTGCTCTTGCCCGTTGTGCCGCCGCCCTGAGAGAACATTGCGATATCGTTTTCATTTTCTTTTACGCTCTCAACTCTCTCATCCTTATACTTAAACAGCATTTCGGGATAGGAATAGGTTTTATCGGCTCTTCCTTTAAGACTTGAAAGAGCTTCTGCATTCGGCCTTGCATCATATTTATTATCAATAGCGTATGCAGAGCTTACAGTTAACACGCAGGGAAGCTCGTATTTTTTAAGCAGAGCGGAAAGCCTTGAAGCGAGAAAATCCGGCGTAATAACGGCATTTGATTTTGTAAGCCTTAGTATCTCGTCCACCTGATTTTCGGGGAGCATTGGGTGGATAAAATTAACGATGCCGCCTATCTTGTTTACAGCGTAAAAAACAATTATGCCCTCTATGCAGGGCGGAAGAAAAGCAGAGAGAACGTCTCCCCTTCCAAGTTTCAGTTCGTTTTTGAAAAAAGCTGCCATTGCCTCTATATCGGCAATAAACTCAGCCTTGCCGTGCTCTTTTCCCTGATGGCTGAACACGGTATATTCGCCGTAGCGTTCCGTGTTTCTGAGATAATAGCTATAGCAGCTCTCGTTTGCGGGATCCGATTGCACATCATAGGCAACCGGAGGATAATTTTTATTCATAAAACCTGTTCCCTTTTCTCAACTTTTATTGCATTTAATTATAAAATATTGCTGAAAATTATTCAACAAACAATATTTTTGACCCCTGATTATTTACGCTCAATCCGGCAAAAAGAAGTTTTTTTATCAACATTTTTACAAAAACTGTTGCATAAAATTCTCAAAACACTAAAACAAAACCCATAGTTTATGTTCAAAAAAATTCCTTTTAATGAGAATATTGATTTATTCTTCTGCCACAGGTATAATAAACAAAAAAAACTGAGAGCTTACTATGGAATATGCAAAATTCGGAGACACCTTTTATATCAGAGCAGATAAGGGAGATGAACTCATCGCATCCGTTTTAAAAGTGTGCGAATGCGAGAACATAAAGAGCTGCATTTTCTCAGGAATAGGAGGGTGTTCAGAAGCCCTTATTCAGACATTTATTCCTGAAAAGGGAGAGTTTGAAACACAGGCAATAAGCGGTTCGCTTGAGATGATATCTATAAACGGAAATATCATATCCGACGGAAACAGACTTTATCATCACGCGCACGCTTTGTTTTCATACAAAAAAGACGGCGGTCATTTTACCGCCGCCGGACATCTAAAAGAGACAACCGTTTTATATACTGCCGAAATTGAACTGAGACCCGTTACAGGCGGGACTATCGGCAGAACCTACAATCCCGAAACGGGAACAGGATTCTGGAAGCTGAAATAATATTCAGTCGGGAGGGATGCTCTTTCGGCTGAGGTTTATCATTTTGCTTTTCTCTGTTTTTCAGCTAAATTCATACGGCTCTCACGCCGCGATATATTTGCCCAAGCTCACCTTTATCACCGCAAACAGAGGTGAGCGCATTTTTATTTTTTCGGGGGTGTTTTCAGCCGAGCGGATGAAAACATTTTTTTCGTCAAACGGAGAAAAAGCTCCTCTCTTTCCCGAAACAAAGGCTCGGATAAAATCTCCTTTTCGGTTATATCACCGAAAATACGTGGTTTTAATATAAAACGGACAGGCTTCCTCACATTAAAACTAAAATGCGAAATATTTTCTCAGCATTCTTTCGGTTCTGCCCGCCATAGCGGTTAAAAGCGCTTTGGCCTCTTCCCTCTCTTCAG
>JAFLUL010000119.1 GCA_022508845.1 Oscillospiraceae bacterium
ATACTGATTCACAAGAGCTTTATATGTTGCGCTCTCGTGGTCGAGCTGATCAAGATAGTTCTGCGCCTGCCTTTCGAGGGTTGTAACGTCAGACTGTGCTCTTTCAACCTCCATACGGGAGGCTATAATATCTTTTTCCTTTTCGTCAAGAACGTCAATTTCTCCCTGATGCTCAGCTTGCTTAGCTTCAAGCTCTTCAATCATTTTATTGTGTTCTGCATTCAGTTCATCGATTTCATCAATTTTAACATTCAAGTCGTCAACTATTTCCTTATCGTGTTTTGCGATGCTTGAAGATAACTCAAGAGTTATAAGAAATGATTTAAAATCGGTACTGTCAAAGAGCATTTCGAGTTCGGAATAATTTCCGTACATATAAATATCGCAAAGTCTGTTTTCAAGCTCTAAGTATGTGTCCTCTATCTCCTGCTGAAGATCGATCTGCATAAGCTCATTATGGTTTATTTCCGTATGAATGCCGTCTATCTCTTCAACAAGTTTATCGATTTTTGCCTGAATACCGGCCTTTTGATTCTCGAGAACCGCAATGCTGTTATTTAATGAATTTATCTGATCCTGATAAGCGTCGATTTGCGACTGAAGAGTGTTAACATACTCCTGCTGACGTTCAATATCATCCTTTAATTCATTGAGCTTCTCTTTGTTTTCTGCAATTTTTTTTGAAAGCTCATCCTGCTGAGCCTTATAAGAGTCTATCTGGCTCTGCTCGGAATCGGTAAGATCTGCGGCAATGGACTGAGCCAGTCCCGTAGTAAAAAATACGCAGATAAAAACGCAAAACAGCGATATAAGTTTAACCGGGATATCAGTTTGTTTCATCAACTACACTCCCCTGTTCTTTAAGATATTTTCCTATCGAGAATATGCTGCCGATACCCGCTGTTACAACGCTTACACAGATAAAGCCGATAAGCAGATACGGCGCATAATCCATAAAATTAATAAGTCCTCCGCCGAAAATTCCGAATATCGTAAGCAGGGCTTCTCCCGCAAGATAATATATGAGATAAAGAACGCCCATAGATAAAACAGCGGCGATGATTCCGAGAGTAACTCCTTCGATAAGGAACGGCCAGCGAATAAACGAGTTTGTTGCCCCAACAGCCTTCATTATGCTTATCTCAAGCCTTCTTGTGAACATTGTTATGCGAATCGTATTTGCTATGATAAACAGAGCAACAATAAACAGAAGTATTATTATACCGATGCAGACATACGAAACAGCGGTACGTATCTTTTCCAGTCTGTCGGCAAGGTCGCTGTTTTCGCGAATACTCAGAATATGGTCAAAATCTCTTATCTGATTAACAGTAAGACTAAAGAATTCCATATCGGACACAGTAACCTCAAAAGCGTCAGGCAGAAAAGAAGAATCAACTCCGTTCATTATACCTGAGTTATCGCCCAAGGATTCAAGAACCGTATCGTAAGCAACGTCTCTTGAGATAAATTCAACACTTTCGATGTTGTCGAGGGCGCTGATACGGTTTTTAACTTCCTCAACTGTTTTTTCGTCGGCGTCCTTTTCAACGAAAACCATAATAACATTCTGAGATTCAACGCTCTTAAGAAGGGCGTCTATATTAAAATACAGAAGTACTGCACAGCCGATCATAACCAAACAAGACATAAGCACCGCAACTGAGGCGAAAGACATAAGCCTGTTTGTTCCAATATTTTTAACTCCTTCGCGAGTAAGGTATCTTAATCTTATACTTTTCATTAAAATATTCCTTTCGGATGAAACGGTTTATTCTTCAGATGAAGAAGGCGTTTCTTCGGTCTCATTACCGTAATTCATAAGAAAATGCTCTATATCGGCATCTTCGGTTGGCGCGTGATAATAACCGCTCGGGGCATTGGCGGCGGGCTCGTCTTTGCTGATATCTATATTCTGAGCGACCTCCGGGTGAGCGGTATCTGAGATTATCTGTCCGTTTTTGATCGTTATAATTCGTTTATTATAGTTCTTTATAAGGTCAACCTCGTGTGTGACCATAATTATAGTTGTATTTTTATTGAGATTTATCTGATCGAGAAGATCAACAATATCCTTTGACATCTCAGGGTCAATATTGCCGGTGGGCTCATCGGCAATAATAACCTCGGCGTCGTTAACAAGAGCTCTCGCCAAAGCAACTCTCTGCTGTTCACCGCCTGATATCTGGTTTGGATAGCTTTTAGCCTTTGCCGAAAGACCAACAAGGCTCAAAGCATATGCAACACGGCGGGATATATCCTTTTGAGAGGCGCCAATAACGTGCATTGCAAACGCAACGTTCTCATAAACAGTTTTGGTTGGAATAAGACGGAAATCCTGAAAAACGATACCGAGCTTTCTTCTGTAAAACGGAACACGGCGGGCTTTCATTGTGTTAAGGCTCTCGCCGTCGAAAATAACTTCACCGGAGGTGGGCACTTCTTCACGCATAATGGTTTTAAGAAAGGTGCTCTTACCTGCTCCGGAGGTTCCAACGATAAAAACGAACTCGCCTTTATCTATATGAAGATTTACATTGTCAAGCGCCTTTGCGCCGTTGGTTTTGTAAATCTTTGATACGTTAATAAAATCTATCATAATATTTACTGCAAAAACAGATTCATATATCCTTTCAAATAGTAAAACAGGGAAAAATTATTTCATACTTCGCTTAAATAAACCTTTAAGCAAGGCTTATCAATATTTTATGGGAGAAGAATCAAGATACTTCTTTACCATAAGAGCAACTTTAAATACAATAGCATCGTCAAACTCTCTGAGATCAAGTCCTGTGAGTTTGCGAATCTTTTCAAGACGGTAAACAAGAGTGTTTCTGTGTACAAAAAGCTTTCTTGACGTTTCTGACACATTGAGATTGTTTTCAAAGAACTTTTGAATTGTAAAAAGAGTTTCATGATCAAGCGATTCAATTGATCCGCGCTTGAAAACCTCACGCAAAAACATTTCGCAAAGAGTTGAAGGGAGCTGATATATAAGACGCGCGATACCGAGATTTTCATAGCTGACTATGACCTTTTCGGTGTCGAACACCTTGCCGACCTCCAAGGCGACCTGAGCTTCTTTGAAAGAGCGGGCAAGATCCTTAATTCCTTTTACCTGAGTTCCTATTCCAACAAGAGCCTTTGAAGGAGCTTCAGCCTCAATAGAATCAATAATGCTTCTGGCAAGCTTTTCAAGGTCTTTATTGTCAACAGAAACGGATATCTCTTTTATGATTGCTATGTCGTTTTCGTTTATGTTGATAACAAAATCTTTATTTTTGTCAGGAAAAAGCGACTGAATCATATCGAAAACTGTTATTTCGCAGGCTTCAGAAAAGCGGATCAGACAAACAACCCTGACAGCTTCGTTGTTAAAATGAAGTTCTCTTCCTTTGAGATATATGTCTCCGGGAAGAATATTGTCGAGCATAACGTTTTTTATAAAATTGCCTTTATCGTATTTTTCGTCATAAAACTGTTTTATGCTTGAAAATGAAACAGTTAGAACAGACGCGTATTTTTCGGCAAGATCATCCGTTCCTTCAACGAATGCGGCAAATTCAGGCTGAACGGGATTGCCGATGGAGCGGTATGTATAACCGTCAACAACCACAGAAGAATTGGCTGAAAAAATGTCTGCCGGTATACAGTTTACTATATTTCCGATTCTTGATAAATCGGAACAAGCTATAATAGAACCGCCGTCATCTATTACACCTATAGTTCTCCCGATGGCTTCCGTCATCTGATGAATAACGCCCTGAAAAAGTCTGTTGGACAATGAGATCAATCCTTTCACCGAGATATAAAAAAGACTATTTATACAAAATAACAAAATTATATACTAATACTATACCCCATTTTTAAGCAAATTGCAAGGACTTTTGGAAAAAACTTACAAAATTTGTAACTTTTTTTATGAATATTGTTAAGACAAAAAACTCATATACTTTTTTTTATCGTAAAAAAAGCATATGAGCCGTTCTCATTTTATAAGTTTTATCTCCTCTGAAGTCAGTTCCCTGCTTTCACCCGGAGAAAGCTCCGGCGGGAGAAGAAGCGAGCCGATTTTTATACGGTGAAGCGTCTGAACAGGATTATCAAACGAACCAAACATTCTTTTTATCTGATGATACCTCCCCTGCGTAAGAGTTATCTCATAAGTTTTGTCTTCAAGCTTTTTCAGCTTTGCCGGTTTTAGTTTTTCATCTCCGAGAACCATCCCCTCGGTTACCTCAAGCGTTTCGCGTTCTGTTACATTTCTTAAAAGAGTTATAATATACGTTTTTTCAATATGCTTTGAAGGCGAGAGAATATTATGGGCAAATTCTCCGTCATCGGTAATAAGAACAAAACCGGTTGAATCTTTATCCAGTCTTCCCGCCGGAAACAAGCCCTGACGCTTCAGATTTTCGGGAAGAATATCTATTACAGTTAAAGAATCGTCGTTTGACGCCGAAACAACTCCGGCGGGTTTATTTTGAGCAATATATAAGAATTTTTTAAAATTTATCTCCTTACCGTCAAAAAAAACCGTTTCAGAACAAGTGTCTATTTGCGTTTCCGGGCGAACGGGCTTTGATGAAGAAAAGCTGATTCTTTTTTTAGCTATCAGCTTTTTTGCATCTGTTCGTGAAATATTAAGCTGCGATGAAAGAAACTTATCAAGACGTATCAATTTATCCATTATCAAAAATAAAACCGTGCATAAAGCCGTCTATCTGTATGGAGCAGATATCTCCGCCGATAATATTTCCGTTATAAGTAAGCAGCGTTGCTCTTACGCTGCCATCCGCAGACATACCGGGATAATTTATAACCGAAAAAACATACTTTACGGCGGCTTTTCCTTTATATAGTGTTAAATCAAAGCCCTGTGAGAGCTGAATTTCATTATATTGCTCATATGTGTCGTTAAATTCATACGGTATGAGTATCTGAGAAATTTCAGCAGGCGTTTCGTCAGTCTCCCATCCAAATGAATAAAGAAACTCTCAGTAAATGTCAATATAACCGCGCTGAGCTGAGGTATTCCCGCTAAAGGAAGGAACACGCGCGCCTCCTACTATAAGAGATATAATGA